>CAZAIE010000066.1:0-14038 GCA_964485035.1 uncultured Myxococcaceae bacterium
CACCAGGGCCTCGCAGGCGCGCCGCGACTCCGGGGTGATCTCCTTGGGGTGGTTGAAGTGCGTCACCACGAACAGCGGCTGGAACCGCCGCAGCGCCCGCACCAGCTCCGGCGTCACCCGCATCGGGTTGGTCACCGGCAGCCGCGTCCCCAGCCGCAGGATCTCCACGTGCTTGGCCGCCCGGAAGGCGCGCAGCACCGCGGCCAGCCTCGGCGTCGAGAGCAGGAGCGGGTCGCCGCCGGAGACGAGCACGTCGCGGATCTCGGGGTGCGCCTGCACGTAGGCCGCGGCCCGCGCCAGCGTGCGTGCGTCGACGGCCACCGCGCCCCGGGCCCCGGTGCGCCGCCTGCGCGTGCAGTGCCGGCAGTAGACCGCGCAGCGGTCGGTGGCGAGGAACAGCGCCCGGTCCGGGTAGCGGTGCACCAGGTTGGGCACCGGCATGTCGCGGTCCTCGCCCAGCGGGTCCTCGAGCTCGCCCCTGCCCCGGGCCGACTCCTCCACCCGAGGCAGCACCTGCATGCGCACGGGGCAGAAGGGGTCGTCGGGGTCGGCGAGCGAGAGGTAGTACGGCGTGGCCGCGGGCGGGAAGAGGCCGGAGCAGTCCAGGCCGGCGCGCTCCTCGGCCGTGAGGGCGAGGTGGGCGGCGAAGCCCTCGGCGGTGCGGACCGCCGACCGCTGCTGCCAGCGCCAGTCCCGCCACTGCGAGGCGGTGGCGCCGAACCGGCTGGGGGTCCTTCGGCTGGGGCTGGTGCGGGGCATCGCTTGGCTCATCCACGGCGGCTGGCGGAAAAGCGGCGGAGGATAGGAGTCGGGTCCGGGCCGGTCAAGCACGCGAGGACGTCGCTGGAAACCGCCTCGCGCTCAGAGGAGGCGTTGACATCCGTCGCCATCGGACCCTACCGTTTTCGCGTCACTGGGCGCCCGCAGCATTGGCCCCCACGCATGCATCACCGCGGGGGGTTCTCAAGGCGACGCGCATAAGGGAGTGCATGAGTACCACCGACAACCTACGCAGGGCCCCGCAACTCGAGCTGTTCCGGTCTACCAACACCGAGCTCGAGGGGCGGGGCCGAAATCAAACCAAGCCGAAGTCCTCTCCCCTCAAGCTCGTCGCCAAGGCCAACGGCCGTGCCGTGCAGGCAGAGTCTGCCGTCGCGCCGATTCCCGACCGGTTCCCGCGGGCGTCCCGCTCCATCTGGGCCGACGTCCCCGAGTCCGACTGGAACAACTGGCAGTGGCAGCTGCGCCACCGGGTCACCACGCTCGCCCAGCTCGAGCACGTGATCCACGTGTCGAACGACGAGCGCGAGGCGATCGCGCGCACGCAGGGCACCTTCTCGATGGCGATCACGCCGTACTACGCGGCGCTGATGTCCACCGACGACCCCCGCTGCCCCGTCCGGCAGCAGAGCGTGCCGACCACCGGGGAGCTGCTGATCCTGCCCTCGGACCTCGAGGACCCGCTTGGCGAAGAGGCGGACATGCCGGTGCCGGGGCTCACGCACCGCTACCCCGACCGCGTCCTCTTCTACATCTCGCACAACTGCCCGGTGTACTGCCGCCACTGCACGCGCAAGCGCAAGGTGGCCAAGCCCACCAGCGCCGCCGCGCGCAAGCAGATCGACGACGGCATCGACTACATCGCCCGGCACCCGGAGGTGCGGGACGTGGTGGTCTCTGGCGGCGACCCGCTCTCCCTCTCCGACGACCGCCTCGACGAGATCCTCGGTCGCCTGCGGGCCATCCCCCACGTCGAGATCTTCCGCATCGGCACCCGAAACCTGGTCACCCTGCCCCAGCGGATTACCGACGACTTCGTGAAGATGCTGCGCAAGCACCACCCGGTGTTCATCAACACCCACTTCAACCACCCCAAGGAGTGCACCGCAGAAGCCTTCGATGCGGCGCGCCGGCTGGCCGACGCGGGGGTGGTGCTGGGCAACCAGATGGTGCTGCTCAAGGGCGTCAACGACGACCCGGCGACGGTGAAGGAGCTGAACCAGAAGCTCCTGATGATGCGCATCAAGCCCTACTACATCTACCAGTGCGACCTGGCCAAGGGCATCGGCCACTTCCGCACCTCGGTGGACAAGGGCATCGAGATCATGGACGCGTTGCGCGGCTGGACCAGCGGCCTCGCGGTGCCCCACTTCGTGATCGACGCGCCCAACGGCGGCGGCAAGGTGCCGGTCTCGCCCAACTACGTCACCGGGCGTGAGGGCAAGAAGGTGCTGCTGCGCAACTACTGCCGCAAGCCGTACGTCTACGAAGAGCCCTGACCAGGCAGAGTCTCGACGAACACGAAGCCGCCCGGAGGGAGCCCTCCGGGCGGCTTCTCGTTTTCGCGGCCACCAGACCAGGGCCCGCAGCTCGAAGGCCGCAGGCCCCGGAGGGCCTCAGGTGGGACCCATGGTGCAGGTGCAGGTCGACAGGTCGCAGCTCGCCTCGCCCGAGCACCCGCCGCAGTTCGGCTTGCAGACGCAGGCGCAGGTGGCCGGGTCTGCCTGGTAGTTCGGGCCGACGGCCGCGCAGTTGAGCGCCGCGGTGTCGCAGACACAGCCACACTTGGCCCGGTCGAACACCGTCCCGGCCGGGCAGCTGACGTTGGTGGGGCACTCGCACGCGCAGCTCGCCGGGTTGCAGGCGTAGCCGGCCTGGCACCCGCCGCAGTCCGCCGCACAGATGCAGCTGCAGGAGGCCGGGTCGGCCACCAGCGGGGCGAGGCAGTTCAGCTTGGCGGTGTCGCAGACGCAGCTGCAGCTCGCCGGGTCGAGCTTCTCCACCGGGTTGCACTGGCGGCTGGTGTCGCACTGGCAGCTGCAGGTGCCGGGGTCGCAGAGGAAGCCGGCCACGCACCCGCCGCAGTCCGAGCGGCAGCTGCAGGTGCAGGTGGAGGTGTTGGCATACTCGTTGGGCCCGCAGAACAGGGCGTCGGGGTCGCAGACGCACGCGCAGGTGTTGGCGTCGAGCCGCTGACCTGCGGGGCAGGTCTTGGTCGGGTCGCAGGCGCAGGCGCAGGCGGCGGGGTCGCAGACCTTGGGCGAGGTGCAGCCGCCGCAGTCGCTCTTGCAGAGGCAGCTACAGGTGAGCGGGTCGGCGTTCTGGGTGGGCAGGCAGCCCAGGCCGGCGGTGTTGCAGACGCAGGCGCAGGACGCGCCGTCCCAGACGAAGCCGGCGCCGCAGCTCTGGTTCTGCTGGCACTGGCACTTGCACACCGAGGGGCTGGTGTTGCAGGTGAGGTTCCCGGTGCAGGTCCCGCCGCAGTCGGGCGGGCAGACGCAGCCGCAGGTGGTCATGTCGCACAGGAGCGGACTGGAGCACGTCCCGCCGCAGTTGCCCGGGCACACGCAGGTGTTCGAGATGGGGTCGCACACCTTGGGGCTCGCGCACGGGCCGCCGCAGGGCGGGTTGCCGCCGTCGGGGTCGTTGGTGCGGTCGTTCCAGTACCGGTAGCTCACCGAGATGCGCTTGTTCTCCTGGCCCACCTTCGGGCGGCACGCGCCGTAGAACTTCAGGGCCCGCGTCGCGCCGTCGTAGTCGAACCCGTTGGTGCGGCTCCGGGGCATGTCGTTCTTGTTGCACAACGACTCGTTCTCGAGCGTCGCCTCCGTCGCCACCTTGATGGTCGCGGAGATCGGGGGCTTCGCGAGCACGTACGGGGACGCCTGCCCCACCGCCTTGTCGAGGATGAGCGCGATGGCCGCGGCGATCTTGGCCTGCTGGTTGGGGTCGTCGTCATCCGGCAGGTCGGAGTACACGCCACCCATCTGGCTGAAGAAGGTCGGCCAGCGGGTGTTCATGTACGGGCCGCTCGAGTCGGAGCAACTCCCGCCCGCGGGGCAGACCAGCCCGGCCACGAACGCGGGGCCGTTGCCGTCGTAGTTCTTGAAGTAGTTCACCCACGCCGGGATGTTGGTGAGCGAGCCCGTCGGCACCGGGCTGGAGGCGCTGGCCTCGTACATGCCGTCGGACTGCTCGTTGGTGTCGGTGACGAAGATGAACGCCGCCAGCGCCCCGGGCCTCAGCTTGTTCACCGTCGCGGGCGTCGCCCGCGGCACCAGCGGATAGGGCACCGGAGGCGTCTGGTACGAGTAGGTGTAGCTGCCGTTGGAGGTGCGGCCGCAGTTCAGGCCATACGGCGTCGTCGCCGAGCCGGCGCCGAAGAGGCACGCGATGGGGCGGAAGAAGCGCTCGTAGCCGGACCCGTCGGTGCCCAGGTCCGAGATGCAGTCCTGGAAGGTCGCCGCGCTGGTGGTGAAGGGGCAGTACTTCGGAGCCGACGCCGTGCCGTAGGAGGCGTTGTTCCAGTTCGTCACTGTGCTCCCGATGTAGTCGGCGTCGCTGGTGATGACCATCAGCCGCCAGTCCGCGGTGGTCCCCGAGAGCTGGTTGGACATCGCCGTCGCCGCGAGCCGGACCGCGGTCTGCTCCCCGTCCATGGAGCCCGAGTTGTCCACCACCCAGATGAAGTCCACCGGCTGGCGCGGCTTCACGGTCATGCGGTCGCACTGCACCGCGGTGGTGTCCCCGAACTGCGCCAGCGCCGAGCCGTTGGTGAGGTCGTCCAGCCGGAAGCCGCGCGCCTCGGTGAGGCTGGCCTCGCGCGTCAGCGCGCCCACCACCACGTTCGAGGTCGTGGAGCGCTTGACCAACTGCAGCTTGAGTCGGAACGGTCCGATCTCGGTGCCCAGCGCGGTGCCGCCGAGCAAGTTCGTGGGCACGTTGCCCGAGCCGAACATCGCGGTGACCAGGTCGTTCGCCGCGGCGCCTACAGTGTTGTTCCCGCTATCCGTCCAGGTGTACTGCGCGCCCGCCGCGGGGAACCCGTCCCAGGTGGTGAACACCTGGACGAACTTGCCCGAGAGCGTCCCCGCGGAGCCCATCCGCGCCTCCAGGGTCGCCAACTGCGCGCCCACGTCGGCACCGTTGAGCGCCGCCGGGAGCTTGAAGGCAAACCCGGCGACGTGCGTGGTCCGGTCGTAGACCATCACCCCGCGGTCCTGGCTCGCCTGGCGGATGGTGGTCTGATCCGCGGCGAGGAACTCGGGGACCACCGCGAACGACACGTCCGCGGTCCGGCCCGAGCGCTCGATGAGCTGGATGGGCTTCAGGTTCGCCTGGGCGCAGGCCTGCAGGTCCGGGCCATTGGCGTCGGAGACGTTGGGGTTGAGCTCCCCCGGGTCCACCTTGCCGTTCTGGTTGCTGTCCTCGGTCCCGTCCCACACCCCGTCGTCGTCGCTGTCGGGGTCCACCGGGTTGGTGCTGGCAGCGCAGTCGCCGTCGGCCTTGAACGCCGGGCAGTTGGTGGCGTCGGCGTTGGTGCAGACGCCTGCCTCCACGCCGTCGGTGAGGCCGTCCTTGTCGGTGTCCGGGTCGTTGGGCGCTGTCTCCGTCGCCTCGCGCTTCCCGTTCCGGTTGGCGTCCTCCGCGCCGTCACGAATCCCGTCGCAGTCGGTGTCCACGCGCAGCGGGTTGGTGACCGTGGCGCTGTCGTTGTCGTAGACGCTGGTCACGAAGTTGGGCTCGGGGCAGCTGTTGGGGTCGGGGTTCACGGTGACGCCCACCTCGCGGCCGTCGAGGATGCCGTCCCCGTCCGTGTCCGGGTTGGTGGGGCTGGTGTGCACCGCGTTGGTCTCCACCTCGTCGGTGAGCCCGTCGCAGTCGCTGTCCTTGTTGGTGCGGGCCGGACCGCAGTCGGTGTTGCGCAGCGGGCTCGTCTCGCCCGAGTCGACCACGTGGTTGCCGTTCTTGTCCTCGGCGCCGTCGCTGCAGCTGTCGCCGTCGGTGTCGGCCTTGAGCGCGTCGGTCTCGGTGGTCTGGCGGACGCCGTCGTGGTTGAAGTCCTCCTGGCCGTCCTTGAGCCCGTCGCCGTCGCTGTCGGGGTTGAGCGGGTCGCTGCCGTACTTGAGCTCGGTGCCGTCGGAGAGGCCGTCCGAGTCCGAGTCCACCTTCTTCGGGTCGGACTCGTTGATGTCCACGCGGCCGTCCTTGTTCTTGTCCTCCTGCCCGTCCTTGAGGCCGTCGCCGTCGCTGTCCGCGACGTACGGGAGCGTGGTGGAGGCAGGGTCGGCGTCGCCGGCGAAGGTGCAGGTGGGGTCGGGGCTCGCCGTCCGGCCCAACTCCACGCCGTCCTTCACGCCGTCGCCGTCGGTGTCGGCCTTGGCGGGGTCGCAGCGCAGCGCGCGCTCCTCGTTGTCCGAAAGGCCATCGCAGTCGCTGTCCTTGGACAGCGGGTTCAGCTCGCCGGGGTCGACCTTGCCGTTCTTGTTCGCGTCCTCGGTGCCGTCGGGGAGCCCGTCCCCGTCGGTGTCGGTCTTCGCCGGGTCGGTCTTGGTGGCGCCGCAGTCGGCGTCGGCGACGTAGCCCGCGCAGTTGGCCGGGTCCAGGTTCTTGCAGAAGCCCATCTCCACGCCGTCCGAGAGGCCGTCGCCGTCCGAGTCGCGCCGCGCCGGGTCGGACTCCGTGGGGTCGATCCGCCCGTTGTGGTTCGTGTCCTCGGAGCCATCGGGGACGCCGTCGCAGTCCGAGTCGATGCGCGAGGGGTTGGTGCGCGAGGCCGGCTCCGTGTCGGGGACGAAGTCCAGGCAGTAGGTGGGCTCGGGGTTCACCGTCGTGCCGATCTCCAGGCCGTCGAGGAGCCCGTCGCCGTCGGTGTCCGGGTTGAGAGGGCTGGTCTTGTAGACCTGCAGCTCCAGGTAGTCGCCGATGCCGTCGCAGTCCGAGTCGCGGGAGAGCGGGTCGCTCTCGTTGGGCTGGACCTTGCCGTCCTGGTTCTTGTCCTCCACCCCGTCCTTGATGCCGTCGCCGTCGGTGTCGGCGTTGAAGGGGTCGGTGTGCGTCACCGTGGTCTCGACCTGGTCGGAGATCCCGTCGCCGTCGGAGTCCACTCCGGTGCCGTTGCAGTCGGTGGGCAAGAGCGGGTTCTTGTCGCTCTTCACCTCGGACCCGTCGATGCAGCCATCGCCGTCGGTGTCCGGGTTCGTCGGGTCGGTCTCGGTGACGTCCTTCTTCCCGTCGCGGTTCTTGTCCTCGTCGCCATCGGCGAGACCGTCGCGGTCGGAGTCGGGGCTGAGCGGGTCGGTCTCGCCGGGGTCGGTCTGACCGTTGCGGTTCTTGTCCTCGACGCCATCGGCGAGCCCGTCGCCGTCGGTGTCGGCGTGCGTGGGGGAGGTCTCGGAGGGGTCGCGGCGCCCGTCGTGGTTCTTGTCCTCGTCGCCGTCCTTCATGCCATCCCCGTCGCTGTCAGGGTTGGTCGGGTCGGTGCGCGTCGCGGGATCGAGGTCGGGCCTGAGCGCGGTGCAGCGCGGGTCGGGGGACGTCGTCCGGCCCGCCTCGATCCCGTCGGTCAGGCCGTCGCCGTCCGAGTCGGAGTTGCCGGGGTCGGTCTTGAGGTGGGCCGTCCCGTAGACGTTCGCGAACTCCTCCGCGTCGGAGAGCCCGTCACAGTCCGAGTCCTTGTTGGGGTTGTTGGGGTCCTTGATCGTCGCCGTGGCGTCGGGCCGGTCGATCTGCCCGGCGTCGTCGAGGAAGACCTCGGCGTCGGAGCCCTCCTCGGTCGCGGCGTCGCGGGCTGCGCCCGCCTTGAGTTTGCAGACCCCTGCGACGCAGACGTGGTCCGCGTCACACTCGGGGGAGCAGGGTGCGGACGGGACGGGCAGCGGATCGCTGCAGGCACAGACGAGTGCCAGGGCCAACACGGACAGTTGGAGACGCACGGACGACCTCCGAGAGAAGCGGCCAGAGTTCGTCCATTGTGCCACAGCGTCCCGGGGCGGTCGCCCTTCCTGACGAGCCTGGCCGGGCGCCGCGCGGACGCCCGGCCAGCCATGGTCTAGGTGGGCCCGGTGTCACACACGCAGCGCGACGGGTCGCACTTGCCGCCCGGGCAGCCGCCGCAGTCGGGCCTGCAGACGCAGCCGCAGGTCGCCGGGTCGGCCTGGTAGGTCCTCCCGAGCGCCGAGCAGTTGAGCGCCGCGGTGTCGCAGACGCACCCGCAGGCGGTCTGGTCGAACACGTAGCCCGTGGGGCAGGTCACGTTGGTGGGGCACTGGCAGGTGCAGGAGGCCGGGGTGCACGCGTAGCCCGGGGCACACCCGCCGCAGTCCGGCGCGCAGATGCAGCTGCAGGTGCTGGGGTCGGCGGTCTGGGGCGCGACGCAGCCGAGCTTGGCGGTGTCGCAGACACAGCTGCAGCTCGCCGGGTCGAGCTTCTCGCGCGGGCCGCAGTTGCGCGTGGTGTCGCACGAGCAACTGCACGAGGCCTGGTCGCAGACGTAGCCCGGCGCGCAGCCGCCGCAGTCGGCGCGGCAGTCGCAGCCGCAGGTCGCGGCGTTGGGCAGCTCGTTGGGGCCACAGAACAGGACGCTGAGGTCGCACACGCACTGGCAGGTGGCGGGGTCCACCTTCTGGCCCGGCGGGCAGGTCTTGGCCGGGTCGCAGCCGCAGCCACACGTCGCGAGGTCGCAGACGTTGGGGGCGCTGCAGCCGCCGCAGTCGGAGCGGCAGGTGCACGAGCAGCTCACCAGGTCGGCCTCCCAGCCCGGGCCGCGCGCGGCGCAGTTGAGGGCCACCGCGTCGCAGACGCACCCGCAGGTCCCCGCGTCGAAGCGGAAGCCGGCCGGGCAGGTCATGTTCGGCGGGCACTCGCAGGCGCAGGTGCTGGGGTTGCAGAACAGCCCGCCCTGGCAGCCGCCGCAGTCGAGCGGGCAGACGCACGAGCAGCTCGCCGGGTCGGCGATCTGCGGGGACGGGCACCCCAGCTTCGCCGGGTCACAGACGCAGGCGCAGCTCACCAGGTCGAGCTTCTCCGTCGCCCCGCAGGGCTGGGTGGGGTCGCACTGGCAGGTGCACGAGGAGGTCTCGCAGGCCCAGCCGGTGACGCAGCCGCCGCAGTCCGACCGGCAGTTGCAGCTGCAGGTGGCGGCGTTGGCGACCTCGTTGGGCCCGCAGTAGAGCGAGTCGGGGTCGCAGACGCAGGCGCAGGTGTTGGCGTCGAGCCGCTGGCCGGCCGGGCAGGTCTTGGTCGGGTCACAGATGCAGCCACAGCCCAGCGGGTCGCAGATCTTCGGGGCGGTGCAGCCGCCGCAGTCGCTCTTGCAGGTGCAGCTGCAGGTGGCGAGGTCGGCGTTCTGGGTGGGCAGGCAGCCCAGCGCGCCAGCGTTGCAGACGCAGGCGCAGGACGGGCCGTCCCAGACGAAGCCCACGCCGCAGCTCTGGTTCTGCTGGCACTGGCAGGCGCAGACCCCGGGGGCGGTGTTGCAGGTGTAGTTCCCGGTGCAGGCGCCGCCGCAGTCGGGCGGGCAGACGCAGCCGCAGGTGGTCATGTCGCACAGGAGCGGGCTGGAGCACGTCCCGCCGCAGTTGCCCGGGCACACGCAGGTATTGGAGATGGGGTCGCACACCTTCGGGCTGGGGCACGGGCCGCCGCAGGGCGGGTTGCCGCCGTTGGGGTCGCTGGTGCGGTCGTTCCAGTACCGGTAGCTGACGGAGATGCGCTTGTTCTCCTGGCCCACCTGGGGACGGCACGCACCGTAGAACTTCAAGGCCCTGGTCGCGCCGTCGTAGTCGAAGCCGTTGGTGCGGCTGCGCGGCATGTCGTTCTTGTTGCAGAGCGACTCGTTCTCCAGCAGCGCCTCCGTGGCCACCTTGATGGTCGCGGAGATCGGCGGCTTCGCCAGGATGTACGGGGACGCCTGCCCCACCGCCTTGTCGAGGATCAGCGCGATTGCCGCGGCGATCTTGGTCTGCTGGTTCGGGTCCGTGTCGTCCGGCAGGTCGGAGTAGACGCCGTTCATCTGGCTGAAGAACGTCGGCCAGCGGGTGTTCATGTACGGGCCCGACGAGTCGGAGCAACTGCCGCCCGCGGGGCAGACCAGGCCGGCGACGAAGCTGGAGCCGTTGCCGTCGGGGTTCTTGAAGTAGTTCACCCACGCCGGGATGAGGTCGAGCGAGCCCGTGGGGACGGGGTTCGTCGCGCTGGCGAAGTAGCCGCCGTCCGACTGCTCGTTGGTGTCGGTGACGAAGATGAACGCCGCCAGCGCGCCCGGGCGCAGCTTGTTCACCGTCTCGGGAGTGGTGCGCGCCAGCAGCGGGTATGGAGCCGGGGGCGTCTGGTAGCTGTAGCGACCACAGTTCTGGGAGTAGGGCGTGTTCGACGACCCGGAGCCGAACATGCAGGCCACCGGGCGGAAGAAGCGCTCGGTGCCCGAACCGCCGATGCCGATCTTGCTGATGCAGTCCTGGAAGGTGGTCGCGCTGCGGGTGAACGGGCAGTACTTCGGTGCCGTCGCCGTCCCGTAGGACGCCGCGTTCCAGTTGGAGAGCGTGCTCCCGATGCCATCGGTGTCGCTGGTGATGACCATCAGCCGCCAGTCAGCGGTGGTTCCCGAGAGCTGCGTCGCCATCGCCGTCGCGGCAGACCGGACCGCGGTCTGCTCCCCGCTCATCGAGCCGGAGTTGTCGACCACCCAGATGAAGTCCACGGCCTGCCGCGGCTTCACGGTCATGCGGTCACACTGGACCGCAGTGGTGTCCCCGAACTGCGCCAGCGCGGAGCCGTTGGTCAGGTCGTCCAGGCGGAAGCCGCGCGCCTCGGTGAGGCTCGCCTCGCGCGTGAGCGCGCCCACCACCACGTTCGACGTCGCCGAGCGGCGGATGAGCTGCAGCTTGAGGCGGAACGGTCCGTACTCACTCCCCAGCGCCGTCCCGCTCAGAAGGTTCGTCGGCACGTTGCCCGCGCCGAACATCGCGGTGACGAGGTCGTTCGCCGCGGCGCCCACGGTGTTGTTCCCGGTGTCGGTCCAGGTGTACTGCGCGCCCGCGGCCGGGTAGCCGTCCCAGGTGGTGAAGACCTGGACGAACTTGCCGGCCAGGCTGCCGGCGCCGCCCATCCGGGTCTCCAGGGTCGAGAGCTGGGCGCCCACGTCGGCGCCGGTCAGCGCCGCGGGCAGCTTGAACGCGAACGCGGCCACGTGCGTGGTGCGGTCGTAGACCATCACCCCGCGGTCCTGGCTCGCCTGGCGGATCGTGGTCTGGTCCGAGACCAGGAACTCCGGCACCACCGCGAAGGAGACATCCGCAGTCTGTCCAGCCCGCTCCAGCAGCTGGATGGGCTTCAGGTTCGCCTGGGCGCAGGCCTGCAGGTCCGGGCCGTTCGCGTCAGACACGCTGGGGTTCAGCTCCCCGCTGTCCACCGTGCCGTCCTGGTCGCTGTCCTCGGTCCCGTCCCACACCCCGTCCCCGTCGCTGTCGGGGTTCACCGGGTTGGTGTTGGCGGTGCAGTTTCCGTCGGGCTTGAAGGCCGGGCAGTTGGTCGCGTCGGCGTTGGTGCACACGCCCGACTCCACGCCGTCGGTGAGCCCGTCCTTGTCGGTGTCCGGGTCGTTGGCCGCGGTCTCCGTGGCCTCGCGCTTGCCGTTGCGGTTGGCGTCTTCCTGGCCGTCGCGCAGGCCGTCGCAGTCGGTGTCCACGCGCTTGGGATTGGTCACCGAGGAGGTCTCGTTGTCGAAAACGTAGTCGATGAAGAACTGCTCGGCGCAGCTCGCCGGGTCGGGGTTTACCGTGACGCCCACCTCGCGCCCGTCGAGGATGCCGTCGCCGTCGGTGTCCGGGTTGGTGGAGTTCGTCCCCAGCGTCGCCTCCACCGGATCGGTCAGGCCGTCGCAGTCGGAGTCCTTGTTGATGCGTCCCGGACCGCAGTCGGTGGCGATGAGCGGGCTGGTCTCGCCCGAGTCGACGACGTGGTTGCCGTTCTTGTCCTCGGCGCCATCGGTGCAGGTGTCGTTGTCGGTGTCGGCCTTCAGCGGGTCGGTCTCGGAGGCCTGGCGGACGCCGTCGCGGTTGAAGTCCTCCTGTCCGTCCTTGAGGCCGTCCCCGTCGGTGTCGGCGACGAGCGGGTTCGTCCCCAGGGTGAGCTCGGTGCCGTCCTTGAGCGCGTCGTTGTCCGAGTCGGCCTTGTTGGGGTCGGACTCGCCGGAGTCGACGCGGCCGTTGTGGTTCTTGTCCTCCTGGCCGTCGCGCAGGCCGTCGTTGTCCGAGTCCACGAGGTAGGGGATGGTCTTCGAGGCCGGGTCGGCGTCGCCGGCGAAGGTGCAGGTCGCCTCGGGGCTCGTGGTGCGGCCCAGCTCCACGCCGTCGGGCACGGTGTCCGCGTCGGTGTCGGGGTTGGTCGGGTCGCAGCGCAGCGCGCGCTCCTCGGCGTCGGCGAGCCCGTCGCAGTCGCTGTCCTTGGACCTGGGGCTGGTCTCGCCGGGGTCCACCTTGCCGTTCTTGTTCGCGTCCTCGACGCCGTCGGCGAGGCCGTCCGCGTCGGAGTCCTGCTTGGTGGCGTCGGTCTTGGTGGCGCCGCTGTCGGCGTCGCCCACGAAGGCGGGGCAGTTGGTCGCGTCGAGGTTGGTCGAGACCCCCAACTCCACGCCATCCGGCACGCCGTCGCCGTCGGTGTCGCGGCGGCCGGAGTCGGTCTCGGCAAGGTCCACCTTGCCGTTCTTGTTCGCGTCCTCGGTCCCGTCCGAGAGCCCGTCGCAGTCCGAGTCCACGCGCAGCGGGTTGGTGCGGCTGGTGGGCTCAGCATCGGCGAGGAAGCTGGGGCAGTTCACCGGGTCGGGGTTCACGGCCACGCCGCGCTCCAGGCCGTCCGGCAGCCCGTCGCGGTCGGTGTCGGCGACCAGCGGGTCGGTCTCCGCGCTGTCCAGCTTGCCGTTGCGGTTGGTGTCCTCGGAGCCATCGGGGATGCCGTCGCAGTCGGTGTCCGCGCGCAGCGGGCTGGTCTTGGTGGTGGGGTCGGCGTCGAGGACGGTGGCGGCGAAGGTCGCCGCGGGGCAGTCCGGGTCGGGGTTCGTGGTCACCCCGGCCTCGCGCCCGTCGTAGATCCCATCGCCGTCGGTGTCGCGGTTGGCGGGGTTGGTCTTGGTGGTCGCGACCTCCACGTCGTCGAGCAGGCCGTCGCAGTCCGAGTCGCGCTTGCGGGCGCTGGGTCCGCAATCCGTCCCGTCGAGCGGGTTGGTCTCCCCCACTTCCTTCACGTGGTTGCCGTTCTTGTCCTCGGCACCGTCGCTGCAGGAGTCGCCGTCGGTGTCGGCCTTGGTGGCGTCGGTCTCCCAGGTCTGCTTCGCGCCGTCGTGGTTGGCGTCCTCGGTTCCGTCCTTGAGGCCGTCGCCGTCGGTGTCGGCGAGGAGGGGGTTCGTCCCCAGCTTCACCTCGATGCCGTCCTTGAGGCCGTCGGCGTCGGAGTCGCTCTTCGCCGGGTCGGACTCGCCGGGGTCGAGGCGGCCGTTGCCGTCCTTGTCCTCCTGTCCGTCCTTGAGGCCGTCGCCGTCGCCGTCGGCCACGTACGGCAGCGTGGTGGTCGCCGGGTCGTAGTCGCCGGCGAAGGTGCAGGTCGAGTCAGGGCTGGTCACGCGTCCCAGCTCCACGCCGTCCTTCACGCCGTCCGCATCGGTGTCCGGGTTCGAGGGGTCGCAGCGCAGCGCCCGCTCCTCCGCGTCGGCCAGCCCGTCGCAGTCCGAGTCCTTGGAGCCAGGGCTGGTCTCGCCCGGGTCGATCTTGCCGTTCTTGTTCGAGTCCTCCTGGCCGTCGCGCAGTGAGTCACCGTCGCTGTCGGCGACGAGCGGGTCGCTCTTGGAGGCGCCGCAGTCGGCGTCGGCGACGTAGCCTGCGGTGCAGTTCGTCGGGTCCAGGTTCACGCAGGCGCCACGCTCCACGCCGTCGGTCAGCCCGTCGGAGTCCGAGTCACGACGAGCGGGGTCCGTCTCGCCGGCGTCCACCTTGCCGTTCTTGTTCGCGTCCTCGGCGCCGTCCGCGAGCCCGTCGCAGTCCGAGTCGGGCCGCAGCGGGTTGGTGCGCGTGGCAGGCTCCGCGTCGGCGACGAACGCCGTGCAGTACGTCGGGTCGGGGTTCAGCACCACCCCCACCTCGATGCCGTCCGGCAGCCCGTCGCCGTCGCTGTCGGGGTTGAGGGCGTTGGTGAGGAAGACCTTGAGCTCCTGGTAGTCGCCGATGCCGTCGCAGTCCGAGTCGCGGGAGAGCGGGTCGCTCTCGTT
>CAZAIE010000067.1:0-14032 GCA_964485035.1 uncultured Myxococcaceae bacterium
TTCGCCCTCATCGCCCTGGAGGACACCCCGCTCTCCACCGGCCGGCCGGCGGAGGGCACGCTCTCGCGCATCATTGCGGACTACGGCAGCGCCACGCAGCGCGCGGAGGCGATGGCCGCCCAGGAGCTGGCCCTGCGCGACAGCCTCATCAGCATGAGGGAGTCGGCCTCGGGGGTCTCCATCGACGAGGAGTTGGTGGAGATGACGCGGGCGCAGCGCGCCTACGAGGCGGTGACCAAGGTGATCACCACCGCCGACCAGATGCTCGACACCCTGATGAAGCTGAGGTGACCCGTGCGAGTGACCGACCGGATGCTCTTCGACCGGGCCGCCGCCAGCACGCTGAGTGCGCGCGACCGCTCGATGCAGGCCACACAGGAGGTCGCCAGCGGGCAGCGCGTGGTGCACCCGGGTGACGACCCGGTGGCCGCGGGACTGCTGGTGGCGCACCGGCAGAGCGAGGCCCGGCACTCCGCCATCCTCACCGCCACGGCGCGGGCCAACGACGAGCTGGAGGCGGGCGACGCCGCGCTCGAGGGCTTCGGCAACCTCATCTCCCGCGCCCGTGAACTCACCGTGCAGTTCGTGAACTCGACCTACTCGGCCGAGCAGCGCACCGTCGCCGCCGAGGAGATCCGGGCGCTGTTTGGTCACGCGATCTCGCTGCTGAACACGCAGGTGGACGGCCGCTACATCTTCGGCGGCAACCTCGACGCCACGCCCCCCTTCGACGCCACGGGGAACTACCTGGGCGACACCGCGGTGCGGCAGGTGGAGGTGGCGCCCGGCGTGCTGCAGGACGCCTCGGTGCGCGCGGACGTCATCGCCAAGGGCGTGGGCGGCGGGGCCGACGTGCTCGCCGCGCTGCAGACCCTGGCCACCGCGCTGGACACCAACGACCAGATCGGCATCCAGAACGCCCTGGACCCGCTGGACACCGCCATCCGCCAGATCGCCAACGGGCGCTCGCGGCTGGGGGCCTCGATGGCGGTGCTGGACAGCGCGGGCATCGCCGCGCGCACCGCCCGCGACGCGGAGCGCCAGGCCGCCTCCCACGAGTCCGACGCCGACGCCATCGAGTCGGCGAGCAAGCTGGCGCTGGCGCAGCGCGCCCTCGACGCCGCGCTCACCGCCGCCGCGCAGAGCTTCAAGCTGACCCTCCTCGACAAGATGTGATCCAAGGGGCGCCATGGCCATCCGAACCATCGACCTCGGCTTCACCCTGGACGGCTCGGCGGCACATGCGCGCGAGCCACAGGCCACAGCAGCCCCCGCGGCGCCGGCCGGCGTCACCGCGGAGCAGCTCACCGCGGTGCTGCGCTGGCGGGCGCGCTGGCTGCGACGCACGCTCTCCACGCGCGACCACCAGGCCGCACGGCTGGTGCCGGCGCTGCTCCAGGCGAGCTTCCCCACCGGCGACCTGCGCGGCGAGCCGCCCGGCATCGAGGGGCTGGCGGTGCGCCGGACCTGGGGCGGCCTCGCGCGGGTGTTCGACCTGCCCCCGCCCATCGCGCGGCAGCGCGGCAAGCGGCTGGTGGCGGCGGTCATGGCCACCCAGGGACAGAAGGGCGGCCTGGAGGTCTTCGTCATCACCGCCCCCGGCATCGGCGTCGCCGAGCGGGCGCGCGTGGAGCAGCGGGTCATCGTCATCGAGGACCTGATGCACACGCGCAACGTCCCCTTCCAGTTCGCGGTGCTCACCTGGGAGAAGCTGGAGCTGTTCGCCGAGCCGCTCCTGCGCCTCATCCCCTTCGGCGCGCTGCTCGCGGGGAAGCTGCCGGAGTCGTTCTGGGAGGTCCCGGCGGGCAAGTACATCAGCGCCGAGGCCATGAGCCGGCTGGTCGAGCGGGCCCCGACTCCCCTGTGCGCCCACGCGGCGCTGCTGATGGTTGCCGGTCAGGCGCTCCCGCCGACCGCGGCGATGCGCAAGGGGCTGGAAGAGGGCCGCCGCGCGCTGGACCTGATGGACCCGGAGTACTTCTGCGCCTACTGGGCCAGCCTGGGCGGCGACCCGAAGCGGCTGCTCCTCCAGACGGTGGCGATGTGCAACGACGACGTGCGCGTGCGCCAGCTCGCCTCGGCCAACATGGGCCGCACCGGAGACCGCATCGCGCCCGGCGAGGTCGCCAAGCTGGGGCGGACGCTGACGCTGGCCTCGGTCTCGGCGCTGAGGCGCTCGCCCGGACCGGTCCGGCTCCGGCTGCGGCCCTGGGTGAAGCGCGAGGTCCTCTCGCGCGGGATGCCGGCGCCGCTGCTCTCGGCGCTGGCCCGTGGCTTCCGCGCAGTCGAGTCGAACCGGCGCGGCCCTCCGCTGTTCGTCAAGCGCCGCTCGAGGCGGGTCTTCGAGGCCTGCGACCCCTCCGGCGCACCGCTGGGCCGGGGCGCGACACCCGAGCAGGCCCAGCTCCGGGCCATCGTGCTGCTGGCGCGGGCCCTGGGCGAGGTGCCGGAGCTCGAGGACCGGGCCTGGAAGGCGCTGGGCGACCGGCTGGCGAAGGGGACCGAGAAGCGCACGCTGCTGCTCGCCGTGGAGGGCGCCCCGGCCATGGGCTCGCCCCACGACCCGCTCAACCGCGGGCCCGACCGCGCCTTCGGCTTCGGCGACATGCTGGTGGTCACGCTGCGTCCGGGCGGTCGCCCCTGCGCCCGGCGGCTGACCCCCTTGAAGGCGGTGGAGACCCTGGTCACCGAGGCGAGCCGCGGGACGCTCGTGGACGCCGTCGCGGTCTCGGGTGACGCCACGCCAGCGACGGCCCGGCTCATCCGCGTCGCCAACCTGGCGCGGACCACCAACGTCACGGCGCCGCTGGCGCTGGAGGCTGGCGGACAGGTGTTGCTGCTGGGACCGGAGAGGGTGCGCCGCTACCCCCTGCGGTCCTTCGCCGCCCGTCCGCGCCGCTGCGCGCCCGACCCCGAGGCGCCGGACCTCTCCCCCTGGGCCGAGGACAAGATCACGCAGTCCCCGTTCGGGGGGAACCAGCTCATCATCACCTGCCACGTCTCGCGCATCGGCGACGAGCAGGCGGCCATCCTTTATCTGGACCCGCAGGGCTACCAGCTGCACGAGGAGGTCCCACTGCTGGGCCTCGAGGGCTACCTGAACGACGCACAGAACATCCTGCGGGCGCGGCCCTCTCCGATGTTGCTGATGATCCGCTACTCCAAGGAGATCGAGGCGGCGGTAGGCAGGTACGGCCTGACGGGGACCGAGGCCAAGGTCCCCTTCGAGGTCGGGGGCCAACTCCCATTCGGGCTGCAGGTGACGATGGGCGGCGAGACGTTCGGAACCGGCGCGCAGCTGGGGTGGGAAGCGGCTGCCCAGTCGGTGCTCTCGGCGATGCCCTCGGGAGCGCACGGCCTGCTCTGCTGCAAGGGTGTGAATGTGGACATCTGGGGCCGTCCGGCGGTCGGGCTGGCGCGGCTGTACGCGCGCTGGACCGCATGGCGCCGGCTGAAGCTGCACGTAGGAAGAGCCTGCCGGGCTTAATTTGCCTAGTGGCTGTGCCGACGAGATAGGCGTAGGGACGCAACACCCCAACCGCCGAACTCGCAAGGAGCAGTCACTATGGCAATGTCAATCCGAACCAACGTCTCGTCGCTCAACGCCCAGCGCAACCTGTTCGCGACCCAGAACAGCCTGGACAGCTCCCTGTCGAAGCTGTCGTCCGGCTACCGCATCACCAAGGCCGGTGACGACGCGGCAGGCCTCGGCATCAGCGTCAACCTCGAGGCGCAGATCCGCAGCTACAACCAGGCGGCCCGCAACGCGCAGGACGGCATCTCCGTCGTGCAGACCGGTGAAGGGTCGATGAACGAGGTGACCAACCTCCTCACCCGCATGCGCGAGCTGGCGATGCAGTCCGCCTCCGACGGCATCGGCGACCAGGAGCGTGGCTACATCCAGAAGGAGACCGCGGCCCTCAAGAACGAGATCCAGCGGATCGCCAGCGCCACGGAGTTCAACGGCCAGGCGCTGCTGAACGACGCCACCCAGACCCTGACCTTCCAGGTCGGCATCCGGAACGTCACCGACAACGACCGCATCAGCGTCAGCACCGTCGACGTCCAGCTCAGCGCCCTCGGCATCTCCGCGCTCAGCCTCTCCAGCGCCACCGACGCCCAGGCCGCCCTCGACACCATCGACTCGGCGCTGCAGACCGTCTCCGACGCCCGCGCCACCTTCGGCGCCGCCGGCAACCGGCTCACCTCGGTCATCAGCCAGATCCAGTCGGCCGCTGAGAACCTCTCCGCCGCCAACAGCCGCATCCGCGACGTCGATGTCGCCGAAGAGAGCTCGCGCATGACCCGCTCCCAGATCCTGATGCAGGCCGGTGTCTCCGTCCTCGCCCAGGCCAACCAGGCCCCGCAGGTCGCCCTGAAGCTCATCGGGTAGTTCCAGTCCACAGACTGCGTCCCAACGACGCCCCGCGGAGCAATCCGCGGGGCGTCGGCATTTGCGGGCTCTCGACGAAGGCGCCTTAGGCTGCCCTTCCCTGTCCCCCCCCCGTTCGTCCGCCCACCTCTATATGGGTTCGCTCGCCGAACCGTGGGGTCGGACCTTGCCTAGGCAGCTTCTGCAGTGGGCCGTTCTTGCCTAGCTAACTATCTGAATTCACTTATTAATCACCGACAGGCGCGTGACGAAGAGAAGTGCGAGGACGGAAGCAGCAGCAAAACCGAAAACACGCAGTCCCAGGAGTCAATCATGGCAATGTCCATCCGCACGAACGTCGCGTCCCTCAACGCCCAGCGCAACATCTTCCAGACCCAGCTCAGCCTGGACAGCTCCCTGGCCCGCCTGTCTTCGGGCTACCGCATCACCAAGGCCGGCGACGACGCGGCAGGCCTCGGCATCAGCGTGAACCTCGAGGCGCAGATCCGCAGCTACAACCAGGCGGCCCGCAACGCTCAGGACGGCATCAGCGTGGTGCAGACCGGTGAAGGCGCGCTGAACGAGGTGAGCAACATCCTCACCCGCATGCGCGAGCTGGCGATGGAGTCGGCCTCCGACGGTATCGGCGACACCGAGCGCGCCTACATCCAGAAGGAGACCCAGGCGCTCACCACCGAGATCCAGCGCATCGCGAACGCCACTGAGTTCAACGGCCAGCCGCTGCTCAACAGCATCACCGCGACCATGACCTTCCAGGTCGGCATTCGCAACGTCGACGCCAACGACCGCATCAGCGTCACCACCGTGGACGTGCGCACCACCACCCTGGGCGTCGACGGCCTCAGCCTCTCATCCGCGCTCGCCGCCCGCACCGCGCTCGACACCATCGACGCCGCCATCCAGAACATCTCGCAGGCCCGCGCCAACTACGGCGCCGCCGGCAACCGCCTCACCAACGTCATCAACCAGATCCACGTCGCCTCGGAGAACATCTCGGCCGCCAACAGCCGCATCCGGGACGTGGACGTCGCCGAAGAGAGCAGCCGCCTCACCCGCAGCCAGATCCTGCTGCAAGCCGGTGTCTCCGTGCTGTCCCAGGCGAACCAGGCACCGCAGGTGGCCCTCAAGCTCCTCGGCGGGTAATCGCTGACCTCCGGGGAGGGGCCCTTCCGAGGGCCCCTCCCCTCTACTTTGCAGCAGTTTGGGGGTGGACCTGAACTTGCAGCCCAAAGGAGCCGAAGGGTTGGGTAGCACCTGCATGGCAGCGCCCTGACGGCGCCGGGAGTACGCGATGGCCACGTTCAGCGCCGGCGGCATCATGTCGAACATCGACTGGACGACGATGATCGACCAGTTGATGACCCTGGAGGCGAAGCCGCTCGACCTGCTGAAGGAGCGGCAGAGCGCCATTCGCGTCCAGGTCTCGGCGATGGGCGAGATCATCTCCAAGGTGGATGCGCTGAACACCTCGGCCACCGCCCTGGGGAAGACCGGCCCGGTGGCGGTGACGGCCGTCAGCTCCAACCTCCACTTCTCTGCGGTCACCAGCAGCGGGAGCGTCTCAGGACGCTACCAGGTGCAGGTGGGCACGCTGGCGATGGCGGCCAAGGGCCGCTCCGAAGCCTTCAGCGAGAGCGACACCCTGGCCGGCGGCACGCTGGTCGTGAAGAGCGGCGGGACTGAGTACTCCATCGCCCTCGAGGACGGCCAGAGCCTGGCGGACGTGGCGTCGGCCATCCGCAGGTCCGGGGCGCCGGTCACTGCCACCGTGCTCGACGACGGCACCAACAAGACCCTCTCCATCGCCAACCGGGATACCGGCTACGCCGTCGGCAGCGACCCGGCCGAGGCGCTCACCATCACCCACCTCTCGAGCGGGAACGGCAAGGACCTCGGCTTCACGCTCAGCCAGGCGGCCGTCAACGCGGTGGTGACGGTCGACGGCGTGGCGCTGACGCGGACCTCCAACGTCATCAGCGACGCCGTCAGCGGCGTGACGCTCACCCTCAAGTCCACCGGCGCCGCCGAGGACCTGGTGCTGGAGAACGACGTCTCCGGCACCGCGGCGAACGTGCAGAAGTTCGTCGACGCCTACAACGCGATGCTCAAGCTGGTGCAGAAGCACCTGCAGGTGGACGAGGGAACCGACCGCACCACCACGCTGGCAGGCGAGTCCTCCGTGCGGTCGCTGCAGAACGCCGCGCAGCGCATCCTCACCAGCAGCGTCGCCGACGCGGGCAACGACGTGCGCAGCCTCGCGGACATCGGCATCAAGACCGCGCGCGACGGGTCGATCTCGCTCGACCAGACGATGCTGACCAAGGCGATGTCGCGCAGCACCACCGCGGTGAACTCGCTCTTCACCAATGCGGACACCGGCCTCGCCGCGATGGCCGCGAACCTGGCCAAGGCCTACTCCTCCTCGACGGGGATGCTCTCCAGGCGGCAGACCGGGCTGAACCGCACCATCAGCGACATGGACGATCAGGCGGCGAGCATCCAGCTGCGCCTGGACAACCACAAGCGGATGCTGGTGGCCCAGTTCACGGCGATGGAGAACACCATCGCCTCGCTCAAGGCCACCGCGAACTTCCTGGATTCGCAGTCGAAGTCGTCGTCCAGCTCGTAGGAGCCCGCATGTACTCCACCGCCCGATACAAGGAGATCAGCACCGAGACCGCCTCGCGGGAGCGGCTGCTGGTGATGCTCTTCGACGCCGCGCTGAGGAACATCCGCAACGGCATCGCCGAGCTCGAGGCGAACAACCCGGACGCGACCACTGCGCTCACGCGGGCCTCGGACATCGTGGTGGAGTTGCACGCCACCCTGGACCGCAGCCAGGCCCCGGAGCTGTGCGATCAGCTCGCCGAGCTCTACCGCTTCGTCTCGCTGAGGCTCATCAAGTCGGTGACCGCGCGCGACCCGGTCTCCGCGCGGGAGGCGGAGCGGGTGCTCGTGCCCATCGCCGACGCGTTCAAGGAAGCGGTGGCCCAGGTCTCGGCGGCGGCGGGGGTCCAGCCTTGACGGCGGACCCAGCCACGGTGGCCGAGGCGCTGGGCCGGGCCTTCGAGGAGGCCGCCCGGGCGCTGGAGGCCCAGGACGCCATCGCCGCGAACGAGGCGATGGCCACCGCGGCTGGGTGCTGCCTGGAGGCGGAGCGGCTGGGACTGCGGCTGCCCGAGGCCTCGCTCGCGCGGCTGAAGGCGCTCCACGCGCGCTGCACCACCGCCGCGGAGGAACTGCGTAGCACCCTCGGCGCCTCGATGGTGCAGGCGGGGACCAGCCGCCGGGCCTCCGACGCCTACCGGGAAGACTGAAGCTCGCAGCACACACGACAGGTTGGAGGCGCGCCCCGGACGGGCGCGCTGGGAGGAGAGGACGATGACCGCCGCCGCCAAGCTCGAGGACTCGATGGGAGCCGGCTCCGCTCTGGCGCTGGCCGAGGCGCTCGCCCGCCGCGTGGAACTGACCGAGCGGCTGTGCCGGGCGCTCGCCGCCCAGGATCCTCGCGCCGTTCGCGCCCTGGTCCCCGCGGTGCAGGAGTCCTCGCGGTCGGTGAACGCCGCGGGCGCGAACCTGCAGCAGCTCGACCTCACCTCCCCCCCGATGGCGGAGATGCGGACGCTCTTGGGCCAGCTCGCAGCCCGGGCGCAGTCCGCCGACGACCGCATGCACGAGGTGGTGACCTCCGCCGGCTTCGGCACCCTGGGTGACTGGCTCGGGGCGGTGGAGGGCGTCTCGACGCTGCTCGCCGAACCGTGGGAGCCGGCGCACGACCTGGCGGTGCTGCTGGGCGCAGACGCCCCGGCCCTGGTCCCGCTGCTGGTGGCTCGAGGCCAGAAGCGCATCCTCTGTCAGACCTCCCCGGCCGTGCCGACCCCGGCCGAGGCGCTGGGCTTCGAGCGGCTCGACGAGCTGGACGCAGCCTGCTGGCGCTTCGGGCTGCCCCTGCCGACCCGCTTCCGGCTCCACTCCGCGGGAGCGGGTGCGCTGCCCGCCGAGCCCATCGCGGCGCGCCTGCAGGAGGCGCTGCCCAACCTGGGCGAATTCGGGCGCGCGCTGCACCAGATGGCCCCGGAGTTCCTGGCCTACTGCAGCCGCAACCTCGCGAACATCGCCAGCCACCCCTCGGCGCAGCGGCTGGACGGCGTCTTCGAGGGCGTGCCCGCGGTGATCGTCGCGGCCGGCCCCTCGCTGGACAAGAACATCGCCCGGCTCAAGGAGGTGAAGGGGCGCGCGGTGATCATCGCCATCAACCAGACCGTGCGCGCGCTGCGCAGGGCCGGGGTGCAGCCGGACATCGTCCTGGCCTGCGACTACCAGAACCTCGCCTACCAGTTCGAGGGCGTGCAGCCCGGCGAGATCCCCGCGCTGGGCCTGGGCGCGAGCGTGAGGCCGGACCTGTTCGCCGTCCCCGCAAACCACACCTTCACCTTCGCCGCCTCACCGATCCTCGAGAACTGGATCTACGGGCTTCTGGGCGAGGAGGCGGGGACCATGGCCGCAGGGACGGTCTCGGTCTCGGCCCTGTTCCTGGCGCTGCGGATGGGCTGCAGCCCCATCTCGGTCATCGGGCTCGACCTGGCGCTGGCCGGGCGCAAGTACTACGCCGACGGCGCGGCCGACGGTGGTCACGAGCTGGCGGTGGCGAAGGACGGCTCGCTGAACCTGAGCAGCCACGAGTCCAAGCTGCGCCTGGGCTCCGAGACGGAGCAGGAGCACTACCGCGGCCTCTTGAACAAGCGGCTCGACCTGGTCGAGGTCCCCGGCTTCTTCGGCCAGCCGGTGCAGACCACTTCGGCCATGCGCCGGCAGCTTCTGGCGCTGAGGGCCCAGCTCTCCGACCTGCGTGGCCGGGTCGAGCTGATCAACGCGACCGAGGGCGGCTCGTTCATCGAGGGGATGGACCACCGGCCGTTCGCCGAGGTCATCGCGCGCTGCACCGCCGAGGTGGACGTCAAGGCGAGGCTTGCGACGGCGCTGGCTCCGGTGGACGCCAAGGCCCGGAAGGCCAGGCTCGGGGAGATCATGGCGGGCCTGAACGACGACCTGCAGAAGGCGGTCGCCCTGGCGAGCCGCTGCCTCAAGGGCCTGCGCAACCAAGGCCTGGCGGACGCGAGGAGCGTCGCCAAGCTGCGAGAGGTCTCCCGCAAGCTCCCGTTCCTGGGAGTCCTCGCCTCGGCCGAGCTGTGCGACATCTCCCGCGCGACCCAGTCGGTGCAGGCCACGCCCGAGCAGCTCGACAGCGCCGAGGCGGCGCTCTACCGGTCCATCGAGACCGAGGGAACCAAGCTCGTGCCGCTCTTCACCGAGGCGATCCGGACGTTGAAGCTCTAGACCGCTCAGTGGCGGGGATTCGGGACGGCCTGGCACCGCGGGGTGCCCCAAGGTGCCAGGCTCCGAAAAATCAAGTCATCCCAAAGGGATGACAGTCACTCAGGCGCGGACGGCGAACCGGTAGTTGTTGCCGTAGTTGCTGTCCCACTGCTCGCGCTGGTTGTCGCCGCCAGTCCAGTTCTTGAACCAGACCTGGATCTCGGTGGTGCCAGGGGTGAGTTCGATGGTCGCGGGGCGGGCCTTGGCGGTCTTCGACCCCTCGAAGTCCACCACTGGCTGCTCGATGACCTGGCCGCTGGGCACGAGCTTCACGAACGCCTGGACGCCCCACGCTGGGTTGCCGTTCTGGCTGTGGTTCGCCTGCGCGCGCGCCGGGTCGTAGTTGATGGTCACGACGCCGCCCGCAGTCAGCTCGCCCTGCACGTTCTGCCGCCAGCCGGCCGTGAACTGGACCTGGGCCGTCGGGCCCTTGGCCTTCACCGGCTTGGACTCGGGCTTGGCCTCGACCCTGGTTTCGGTCTTCTCCGCCGTCTTCTTGTTGATGTACTTCTCGGCGGCGGAAGCGATCTGCGCGGCCGGCTTCTGGGGCTGCGCCGGAGCCGGAGCGGCCTGCGCCGTCTGGGTCTTGCCGTTCGACTTCGACTTCCCGCTTCCGTTCTTCGAGCTCAGGCCTGCCATGACGTTCCTCCCACTTTTGTGAAGTCAGCGGGGCGCATTATGCAGAAATGGACCGACATGTCCATACCTGTAGTCGCCCACACTTGAGACACTACAGACCGGCAACCGATTCGAGCGAATCCAGGCTCGCAATCTCGGCGTCCGGTTCGCATCCCAGGGCCGCTTCGAGGTCTCGGTGGGCCCCCCGCCGGACGCGTACTGTTAACAAGCCGACCCTGCGCGCACCCTGAAAATCCTTGGTCGGGTTGTCGCCCACGTACAGCGCCTGGCAAGGAGCGACCCCGAGTTGCGCAAGCGCCTCCAGAAAGCCACTCGGGTGAGGCTTCTGGCACTCTGAGCCGCGATCCCACGTGTAGACCAATGCCCTGAAAACACTTCCCAATCCGAGGGCAGCGACCTTGCGTCGCTGGACCGACGGATCGCCGTCCGTGACCAATCCCATGGGGATACTTCTGGCAGCGAGTCGTCCCAGGAGCCTGGCCGCGTCGGGGTGGAGGGAGAGCCTCGGCACGTGCTCCCGATAGACCTGGACGAGCCTGGCTATCCCATCGGTCGTCGCAGGCAGGCCAAGCTCCGTCAGGGCATGGTCGAAGGTCCTGCCGCGACCATGCTGGACGAGCGCCCGGTCGAGCGCTCCCACGACCCTGTCGACCGGGAGGCCAGCCTGTTGGGAGAGCGTCGCAGCCACCGCTCGGAACCCGGAACGGACGAACTCGACCTCCGGGTAGAGGGTGTCGTCGAGATCAAACAGGACGCACGTGCGCACGGAGCGACTCCAGCCTCGCGTCGTCGGCGAAGACGTCCTGGGTGTAGCGCAGCATGGTGAGCCCGGCGTGGTACTGGCCCAGAAACGGCTGGAGACGCTCGCCGCGGACCATCCGGAGCAAGAGGCGCGGCGCGTCGGCGCCGGCGGCGATTTCCAGGGCGGTCGCGCCTCCGAACCGGGGGTTGACCTCGATCAGCTCCGGCTCGCCCAGCTCAGGGAGGAACGCCTGGACCACCGCGGGCCCGCGCAGGCCCAGGCGGGCGGCGAGCCGCGCCCCGGTCTCGACCAGCTTGGGCTCCCGCACGGTCCGGCTCAAGTAGGACTCCCCGGCGACGACGGTGCCCCGGGTCCGCGGCACGACCGAGAGCACCTGCCCTTCCAGATCGCAGAGGACGTCCAGCGTGTACTCCTGGGCGCGGACCAACTCCTGGACCAGGAGCTCGCCCTCGGAGGCCCGCAGCTCGGCGAGCACCGAAGGGCTCGAGACCTTGAACGCACCCCTGCTGGACTTGCCTCGCCGGGTCCGGGCGAAGACCGGATACCTCGCGGGATCGGACAGCTCGGCCTCGGACAGCCGCCGCGGGACCCGGAAGCCCTCGCGGACGGCGAAGTCGGCGAAGGCCACCTTGTCCTGGCAGAGCGCGATGGCCTCCGGAGGTGAGACCACGATCTGGACCCCCGCCGCGGCGAACTCCTCGCGCAGGGAGGCGAAGAGTCCCAGCTCCTCGTCGCGGGTCGGCACCAAGAGACCGGTCTCCTCCTCGCGGCAGACCCGGAGCAGTTCGGACACGAACCCTGGCGCGTCGCTCCTGGGCACGAGCCGACCCCGGTCGGCCAGGAGGAGGGCTGCCGAGGTGGGGGCGCAGTCGGCGGCGACCACCCTGCCCCCACCCTCCTCGGCGAGCGCGCGCTGGAAGGCCTGGACCAGCCAGACCTTGCGCGAGGCGCTCGTGATCAGGACGTTCACGCCTTCCTCCGCGCGACGACCACGCAGTTGCGCCCCATCCCCACGGCCGCGAAGGAACGGAACAGCTTGCGTCGCAGGTCCACGGGAAGCGCCGCCTCGAGGTTCCGCCTTCGCTGGTGGCACTCCCTGCCCTTGGCCGGCGTGCCCACGTAGTCGTCCCCCATCATCAGGAACAGCTCCATGGGGAAGGTGCCGGTCCGCTCCTCCACCTCGAAGCCCTCGCCGGCGAGCAACCGGTCGAGCGAGGCGTAGTCGAAGTAGTTGATGTGGTCGGGCGCTGCGACCCACCAGCGCCGGGTCGTGCCCAGGGCCCGCGCCGCCGCGTCCTGCGCCTCGCTGAAGTCGTTGGGGACCACGATGGCCAGCCGCCCCTCGTCCGGGCGCAGCAGCGCGCGGCACTGCTGGACGTAGCGGACCGGGTCCGGCACGTGCTCCAGCACGTTGAGCAGCGTCACCGCGTCGAAGGCGCCCACCACCCCGGGGGCGTGTCGAAGGTAGGCCTCGAGCGTGCCGGTGTAGACCTCGAAGCCGCGCTGCCGGGCCCGCTCGCTGGCGAGCTTGGAGGGCTCGACGCCCTCGGACGAGAAGCCCTGCTCGCGCGCGTACTGCAGGAAGTCGCCGGTCCCGCAGCCCAGGTCGACCAGCCGGCCCTTCCCGGCCCGGCCCAGCGCCTCGGCGACGTCGGCATAGAGTGAGCGGCGCAGCCAGGCCAGCTCGGCCTCGCGCTCCGCCCCTCCCTCGAGCAGGCGGCGCAGCTCGGGTGCACGGCCTCCCGCCTCGATGAGCTCCATGTAGGAGTCGGCGTAGAACGCGTCGAGCTGCTCGGGGCCGGGCACCGGATCCAGGTGGCGGAACCCGTAGGCAGCGTGGACGGCGACGGCGGCATCGGCGAAGGGATTCATAGCAGCTCCCAGGTCAGCGGCGTGCCCTCGGGGACGTCGCAGCGGACGGTGCGTCCGACGACGCGGTCCAGGTACCGCGGCTCGATTCCCGTACCGGGCCGCTTGGTCATCAGGTCCTCGCGGCGGAGCACCTCGCCGGCCTTGAGGTCGCGGGCGGCGATGACGCTGCGCCGGCTCAGGTGGCGCTTGGCCAGCTCCCCCGGGCTCGGCGCCTTGACCTTCGACCCGAGCGCCGCCTCCACCGCTCGGACCTGGGCGACCAGCCCTAGGAGCTCGGCCGGCTCCAGCGCGTAGTGGTGGTCGGGTCCCGGCGCCGCCCGATCGAGCGTGAAGTGCTTCTCCAGGACGCACGCGCCCAGCGCCACGGCCGCGCAGCAGACCGCCGTGCCGGGGGTGTGGTCCGAGTAGCCCACTGGATAGCCGAAAACCTCCAGCGTCTGCATCGCGCGCAGGTTCACCTGCTCGAGCGGCGTGGGATACAGCGAGGAGCAGTGCAAGAGGACGATCTGCTCGTTGCCGGCCGCGCGCACCGCGTCCACCGCGAGCTGCACGTCGGCGAGGTCGCACATCCCGGTGGAGAGCAGCATCGGCCGGCCCAGCTTCGCCGCGTAGGTGAGCATCGGCAGGTCGTTGATCTCGGAGGATGCCCACTTGAAGAACGGGACCTCCAGGTCCTCCAGCTGGTCGATGGCCTCGTAGTCGAACGGGGTGGCGAAGTAGTCCAGGCCCACCTCGTGGGCGTGGGCCTGCAGTTCCGCCTGCCACTCGCGGGGCAGTTCCACCTCGCGGATGACCTCCCAGGGCTTGCGGCTCTCGCCCGGAAAGATGGGGGTCTGCTTCGAGTACAGCTTGTCGGCCGTGTAGACCTGGAACTTGATGGCGTCCGCCCGCGCGGTCGCCGCCGCCTCGATGAGCGCGTGCGCCTTGTCGAGGTCGCGGTCGTGGTTCGCCCCCGCCTCGGCGATGACGTAGACCGGCTGGCCCTTCCC
>CAZAIE010000068.1:0-14006 GCA_964485035.1 uncultured Myxococcaceae bacterium
ACGAGATGGACCTCGGAGTGCTCGCCGAGGTCATCGAGAAGAAGGCGCCCGCGACGCTGCACCGGCTCTACCTTGGCAACCTGGGCGACTGGGACATCTCCGGCACCTCCACGCGGATGCCGGCGTGCCAGTCCATCGCGAACCTCCACAGCCTGACGCTGCGCGCCGGCCACGTGAGCGTGCCCAAGGAGATCGTGCTGCCGGAGCTGCGCGAGCTGGTCGTCGAGAGCGGTGGGCTCTCGTCCGAGACCATCAAGCGCATCGCCAAGACGAAGTTCCCCAAGCTCGAGCGGCTCTCGCTCTGGTTCGGCGACGACCAGTACGGCGGCGACGGCACGCTCGCGCACATCAAGCCCATCCTCGACGGCGCGAACCTGCCCAGCCTCAAGCACCTGGGCATCATGAACTGCGGGTTCGTGAACGAGGCCGCCACCGCGCTGCTGGGCTCCAAGCTCCTCCCGCGCCTGACCTCGCTCGACCTGTCCATGGGCAACCTGAACGACGCCACCATCGACGCCATGCTCGCGGCCAAGGACAAGCTCGCCCACCTCGAACTCCTGGACGTCTCGGACAGCGCGCTCACCAACCCGCACTTGAAGGTCAAGCCGCTCGCCAAGAAGGTCGAGTTCGCCGAGCAGGACCCCGAGCGGGCGAACCCCGACCACTACCGCTTCGTCTCCGTCTCCGAGTAGCGGCTCGAGCCCAGGGCTTCCTCCGGAGACCACAGACCGCTCCGGAGGAAGTCGCTATCGGGGACGGACGGGAGCCAGCACCGCGACGACCGAGAGCGCCAGCGTCACCAGCGCCGAGGCGACGAGTGCGGGGAAGGCCACGGTGGGGAGCACCGCCAGCCACGCCGGCTCGCAAACGACCCGCGGTCCAGAGGCCCCGGCGACGACCAGCGTCACTACGGCGAGCACGCCGTTCCCTGCGAGCCCACCCGAGAAGAGCGCGAGGGCACCCGTTCGATCCGCGACGAGGCCGCGCCAGGCGAAGCGGGCGACGAGCATCGCCACGCAGAGCGCCCCACCCGCGAGCGCGGCGGCCGACAGGATGAGGTCGCCCTGGTCGCCACCCGAGGAGAAGGACAGCGGCCCGCGAACCACTGGCCAGCCCGCCGCGGCGCCGGCCAGCGCGATCACGCCCGCCAGAGCCCCGCGCGCGAACAGCCGTCGGTGCGTCCCCGCCAGCAGGAACCAGAGCAGGCCCAGGACGAGCACCCCCGCCAGCCGCGCCACGCCACCCCAGAGCTCCGCGCCTCGCAGCGTCGCCTCTGCCCGACCGACGGCCAGGGCCACCCGCTCGGCCCGCGCTGCGTCCTCGCGCACGAGCCCCGCGCGGGCCTCCGACCCGACCTCCAGGAGGTCCACGAGCGTCTGCCCCTCGGCCTGGGCGGGAGCAGGGATGCCGAGCAGGGCAGCCAGCGTCGGTGCGACGTCCACCGCGCGCCCACCCGCCTGGCCTCCCACGCGGACCCCGGGACCGGCCAGAACCAGCCACGTTCCCCGAACCGCGTCCTCGTCGCCCCCGTGCCCGCCGCCGTCCGAGTGACCGTGATCGGCGAGCACGGCGACCGTCCCGGACCACCCTTCGAGCAGCTGCCCGAGCCGCTCGTCCGCCACCTTCGCGGCGGCCAGGTACTCGGGGCTCGCGCCGCCGTACTGGTGCCCCATCTGGTCCACTTCGCAGAGATGGGCGAGGACGAAGGCCGCTCCCTCTCGCGAGTGGGCCACGGTGGCGACGAGGTCCTCGGGATGCACCACCTCCGAGGACGAGAAGCCCTCGCCCGCGAGCCGGCCCCACCAGTCCACCTCGTCCCCGACCACCACGGTCCGCAGCCCCCGCGCTCGAAGCTGGGCGGGGACCGAGTCGAGTTGGAACCGCCGCACGCCTGCGTTGGTGCGCAGTCCCGAGACCCGCGGAGTGAGGCCGGTCAGGAGTGCGAGGTACTGCGGCGCGGAGTACGTCGGCCCGTCGGCGACGAGGTCCGCCCAGGCGCCACTCGCCGCGAGCCTCGACACCGTGGGCAGGTTGCGCGCGACGTCCGCACGCAGGCCGTCGAGGACCACCAGGAGCACGCGCTGGGAGGGCTCGGCGACCACCGCTGCAGGTGCGGCCGGCGCGATCACCGGATCGAGCAGCGGACCGGGAAGGTTGAGTGCTCCGCGCGCCGCGAACGTCCCAGCGACGCCCGCTCCCAGCGCCGCTAGCGGGACGAGCACCAGCGCGCAGAGCCGCAGCCTCTGCTTCCAGGCGCCCATGCGCTCTACTTGCGCAGCTTCGGGTGCTTCATGTCGAAGGCGGGCTTGCGGTTCGGGTCGCAGTCGGGGCCGAAGCCGTCGGCGCTGAAGAGGTAGGTCAGGCTGCCGGTCGCCCCCTCCGGGCCCTGCGGCTCGATGCGCAGCTCGTGCGTCCCGGCGCGCGAGGGGCTGCAGTACGAGAGCAGGTAGAAGCGCTTCGAGAAGCCCTCGATCCGCGAGGCGACCTGGTCGAAGGAGGTGCCCACGGCGCCCGGGTCCTTGCTCAGCGTCGAGCCGCTCCGGCCGATCGCCGCGAGCTCCTTCTCGTCGATCTCCGCGCCCACGCCGATGACGAAGACCTCGAAGTCGACGCGATCCAGCGCGGCGCGCAGCTCGGTCGCAGCCACGCGGTGGGCGTGGTCGGTCCCGTCGGTGAAGACCACCAGCGTCCCGAAGCGCAGCGGCACCGGAGAGCGCTCGAGCTGCTTCTCGAGCACCTTGATGGCCTCGACGATCGCGCCGTTGAGGTTGGTCGACGGGTCCTTGGGCTTGAAGTTCGCCAGCCCCGACGCCCCGGCCTTGCCCGTGGCGAACCCGCGGATGGGGATCAGCTCGGCGCGGCCGTCGAAGCCGTAGATGGCGGTCTGCTGGTACTGGCCGACGCGGTCGGTGAAGCGCGACACCGCGGCCTCCAACGCCGCCCCACCCCCGGACTCGGTCACCGACGCGGAGAGGTCCACCAGCAGCAGCGTGTAGTGCATCGCCGCGACGTCGGGGTTGAGGATGGTCTGCTTCGACTCGAAGGGCGAGACGATCTTCCCGTCCTCGTAGATGCGGAACTTGTCCGCCGTGAGGGCCGGCACCGGCTCTCCGGCGCTGGTGTCCACGGTGAAGTACACCGCGACGTTGGACGGTTTCTGGACGCTGGCGTCGACGAGCCGGGGACGCAGTCCGGCGCAACCAGCGACCAACGGCAGGCAGAGAGCGACGAGCGCGGAGCGGGTCATGCGCGCGACTATACCGAACGGCGGCGGCGCCCCCTTCGCTTTCACTTCTGCTTGGCGCGAGGATGTCCGGCATGTCCCGAACGCTCCTGCCCCTCTTCGTCGCCCTGGCCGCCCTCGCAGGCTGCTCGATCTCGGAGCGCACGGAGGCCGACGCCAGCTCGGCTCTGCACGACTCCGGGCCGGCTCCCGTCGCGGACTCGGGAGGCCCTTCTCCCGACGCCGGTCCGGCCACCGACGCTGCGCACGCAGACACCGGCGCCAACCCCGCTGCGGACGTGGGCTCGTCGCCGCGCGTGGACGCTGGTGGCTGCCTCGGCTCCGAGTTCCTGGCCGCCTTCGGGAAGGACCACGTGCTCGCGGGCTTCGCGGGTGAAGAGGCCGTCGGGAAGCAGGCGCCGTTCGACCTCCAGTACAAGTACCTCGCGGGTCCCCTCGCCGACGGACCCGGCCCCTGCACCTCCTGCGCGACGAGCTGCACCTCCCAGGGCGCGGCCTGCGACAACGCCCACGGCTGCGGCTGGTGGGGCTGCTGGCAGTGGGACCAGGCCGCGCCTGGCGACTACGTCCGCGGGTTCGTGAAGAGCACGGCCGGGAACCAGGCCATCCCCATGGTCACCTACTACCTGCTGCTCCAGGCGAGCGGCCTCCCCGAGGGCACGGCCCAGGTCGCCGCCGCGAACGACCAGGCCTTCCTCGCCCGCTACCTCGCCGACTTCCGGCTCGTGCTCCAGAGCCTGGGGACCGCAAAGTCGCTGGTGCACGTCGAGCCGGACTTCTGGGGCTACTGCCAGCACCTGAACGCCGACCCGAGCGCCATCCCCGCGAGGGTGAAGGCAGCCAACCCCACCGACTGCTCGGGCATGGAGGACTCCATCGCGGGCCTGGGGCGCTGCATGATCGCCATGGCCCGCAAGTACGCCCCCAACGCGAAGATCGGCCTGCATGGCTCGGCGTGGGGCACGAAGACCGACGTGCTGATGAACACCAACCCCAGCCTCGACGTCGCCGGCGAGGCGAAGAAGCTCGGCGCCTTCCTCAATGCCTGCGGTGCGGCCGAGGGAGACTTCGTCGCCGTGGATGCGAGCGATCGCGATGCGGGCTGGTACCAGTCCCAGGGCAAGACCGCCTGGTGGGACGAGACCAACGCCAAGCTCCCCAACTTCCACCAGGCGTTCGCGTGGGCCAAGGCGCTCGCGGAGGAAGTCGGCAGGCCCGTCGTCTGGTGGCAGGTCCCGGTCGGCAACATGGCGCAGACCAACACCAACGAGCACTGGAAGGACAACCGGGTCGACTACTTCTTCGCGCACGTCGACGAGGTCGCGGCGGCGCACGGCGTGGCGATGGCCTTCGGCTCCGGCGCCACGGGCCAGACCACCCCCTCGACCGACGGCGGGAACCTCGTCGCCAAGGTGAAGGCGTACGCGGCCGGAGGCGGAACACCGCTCTGCCGATAGCCCGTCCGGGGGATGCCTCGATAGAGCGAGCCTTCTCTGGGTTCTTGGGAGCGCCAAGCTCGCGAGAATGGCCTGGAAGGCCCCTGGAAGGCTCGTTCCGAGGACTTGGGGTGGGGGTCGCTATTGTAATAGGCCAGGGGGTCCAAGAGCCGTTCCCAGGGCCACGCAGGAGCCCTGGAGGGCCTTCCCTGCCGATCCGTAACTCATTGTAATGACTTGGCTTGTTCTGGTGGCCTCTCCCGACCCTGTTGCGGGAGCCACCCGAGCGCGGACGAACTGGCGCGCACGGTGGAGTCTGCTCTTCACCGCCGCGACGGTGAGCCCCAGGGCTTGGGCCACCTCGGGCGCCGTCGCGCCCTCGAGGTCTCTCCTGAGCAGGACCTCGCGATAGTCCGGCGGCAAGGCCGTGATGGCGGACTCGAGGACGCGCACGACCTCGCCCCTGGCAACGTTCTCTTCGGGGCCTGGCCGCGTGTCCGCGACCGACTCGGCCTCGCTGGCCGCTGGTTCGCCCTCCGACCGCTCGTGCCGGTGCTGCTTGATGCAGAAGCTCCGGGCGATCGTGTAGAGCCAGACCGGCAGCGAGGCCGGGCTTCGGAACCCAGCTACGGTCCGCACCGCGGCGGCCATCGTCTCCTGCACGACCTCCCGCGCATCCTCTCGATCCCGGCAGAGCTTCAGGCCATACCTCCGGGTCGTGGAGACGTACCGCTTCAGCAGGGCCTCGAGCGCCTCGCGATCGCCGTGTTTCGCCGCTTCCACCAAGAGCTGGTCACTGCGCCGAGGACCGGCCATGGCAGCCTCCTCCCAGCTCCAGGCCGGCTACTAGCCCGCGGCCAGGTAGCCCATGAACGCGCCGTAGAGCGTGGAGATCACCGGGTGCGAGGTCAGCGGGCACGTCCCGGTCCGACAGCCCACCAGGCGCTGGTACAAGAGCCCGACTCCGGCACCGACCGCCACGAAGAGCACCAGTCGCATCCGCTACTCCCCATTCGCCCGGCCGTCTTCGGCAGGCGCCGCGGGCTCGGTCGCTGGCATCAGGAGCGAGGCGCCCAAGAACGCCCCGAAGAGCCCGCTCAGCACCGGGTTCGAGGTGATGGGACAGCCTCCGGAGAGGCACCCGACGTAGTGGGCATAGAGGCCACCGCCGACCCCTCCCAGGATCACCCCCGCCACCAGCCGGGCGGTCTTCGAAGACCAGAACTGTCGCGCAAGGCGCATGTGTCCTCCCACGGGCCGTCCAGCGTGAACGGGTCCCGGACGGGAGGTGGGAGCCAGCAGGTGCCGCGGGGGTTCACCGAGGGGGGCGCAACGCCACCGCACTCTCGACGTCAGCGGAGGCGGGCCCAGGACTACGTGGCGATCCAGTTGATGAGGTGCTGGAGGAGCCCGCTCAGGAACAGGCGCGGACCGGTGAGGAACGAGCCGCCCAGGAAGATGACCCCGAGGAGCAGCATCGGGCCGATGCTCGACAAGCTCTCCCACACCGGCCGCAGGTGGCGCGGCATCAGATGGTCGGCGATGCGGCTCCCGTCCAGTGGCGGGATGGGCAGCAGGTTGAACAGCGCGAGTCCGATGTTCATCGCCATCGCCATCTGGAGCAGCATCCCCCCGCTGGTGAGGTGGCCGCGTTCCGCAAGCAGGCCGGGGGCGAACCTGGCCAGCAGGCCGTAGCCGACCGCGCAGAGCACGGCGAGGACCAGGTTCGAGATGGGCCCGGCCGCAGCGGTGAGCATCATCCCTGCGCTCATGCTGACCTTGCGGTTGAACCGCACCGGGTTCACCGGCACCGGCTTCGCCCAGCCGAAGGGGATGCCGAGCAGCGGCAGCAGCACGGTCCCGATGGGGTCGAGGTGCGCGAGCGGGTTGAGGGTGAACCGGCCCTCCCTCGACGCGGTGTCGTCCCCGAGCCAGTAGGCGCTCCACGCGTGGGCGAACTCGTGGACGGTCAGCGACAGGATCAGTGGGACGACCATCATCGCGTTGAAGAGCAGCGTCGGTCCGTCGAAAGACATCGGTCCCTCACGTGGCTGGGCGGCAGGGTCTACCAGCGGCCCCAGGACCGGTCAACGCGCGGCCCGGGGGTCCATTTCCCGAGTGTCTCCGGGCACTCCCCCGGGTTGCCCTCCCCCAACGGGCGTGCTACCCCGGTTGCCTCTTCTCCACGCGGCTTTGGCCGCCACCCCGAGGGCACCCCATGGAAGACTCAAAGTCCCCTGACTACAAAGAGAAGTTCTATCTGGACTGCGGCTTCGCCACCCGCGCGCTGCACGCTGGCGAGCACGTGGGCCAGCCCGAGACCCGGGCCCACGCGAACGCCATCTTCCAGACCTCCACCTTCGTCTTCAAGAACGCGCAGGAAGGCGCGGACATGTTCTCCGGCGCCCAGGCCGGCTACGTGTACACCCGCCTCGGCAACCCCACCGTGAAGGTGCTGGAGGCCAAGCTCAACGCCCTGGAGGGCGCGGGCATCAAGCTCGCCGACCCCAGCAAGCGCGTGGCCTCGCTGGCCTTCGCCTCGGGCATGGCCGCGGTGTCCTCGACCCTGATGGCCGCCTGCTCCGCGGGCGACACCATCCTGCTGGGCGACGTGGTCTACGGCGCCACCGAGCACCTCTGCTCCAACGTGCTCAACCGCATGGGCATCAAGACCGTGGACGTGGACTTCTCGAACCTCGAGAAGGTCGAGGCCGCGCTCAAGGCCAACCCGAGGATCAAGGCAGTGCTCTTCGAGACCCCGGTCAACCCGACCATGAAGCTGGCGGACATCGCCGAGGTCTCGAAGCTCGCGCACCAGTACGCGCCCGAGTGCGTGGTGATCATCGACAACACCTTCGCGACGCCGTACCTGCAGCGCCCGCTGGAGCTGGGCGCCGACGTGGTGCTGCACTCGATGACCAAGTACATCTGCGGCCACGGCACCGTCGTGGGCGGCATCGTCACCACCGCCAACGAGAAGATGAAGGACGAGCTCTACAAGGTCATCAAGGACGTGGGCGCGAACCCCGGCCCCATGGACGCCTGGCTCGTGAACCAGGGCCTGAAGACGCTGCCGCTGCGCATGGAGAAGCACTGCGCCAACGCCATGGAGATCGCCCGGTACCTCGAGAAGCACCCCAAGGTGTCGAAGGTCTACTACCCGGGCCTGGAGAGCTTCCCCCAGCACGCGCTCGCCAAGAAGCAGATGAAGCTCTTCGGCGGCATGATCTCCGCGGAGCTCAAGGGCGGGACCGAGGCCGGCCGCGCGCTCATGGACAACATCAAGGTCTTCACCCTGGCGGTCTCGCTGGGCTGCGTGGACTCGCTCATCCAGCACCCCGCGTCGATGACGCACGCCTGCGTGCCGAAGGAGAAGCGCGAGAAGGCGGGCCTCACCGACGGCCTCATCCGCCTCTCGGTGGGCATCGAGGACGTGCAGGACCTCATCCGCGCGCTCGACGAGGCGCTGGCCAAGGCCTGAGCCACATCAACGATTGAGGATCTCCGAGGGCGGCGCGTTCGCGTCGCCCTCGGTCGTTGCGGGCTAGGTGGCTCCCTCCGGGACCTCGCGCAGGAACCGGGCGCTGTCCTCGGGCAGCGAGGTGTTGATGTACATCCCCGAGCCGATCTCGAAGCCGGCGGTGCGGGTGAGCCGCGGGACCACGCTCAGGTACCAGTGGAAGCTCTGGCTGCGCTCCTCGTGGTACGGCGCGCTGCGGACGACGAAGTTGAAGTCCGGGTCGTGCAGCCCGAAGTAGAAGCGGCGCAGCACCGACCGCAGCGCGGCCCCCAGCGCCTCGACCTCGGCCGGCTCGCTCTGGGTGAAGAGCGGCATGTGCCGCTTGGGGACGATCCACGTGTGGAACGGCGAGAAGGCGGCGTAGGGCACGAAGGCCACGAAGTGCTCGTTCTCGAGGATCACCCGCGAGGCCAGCCCCAGCTCCTCGCGCCACATGTCGCAGAAGACGCAGGTGCCCGCCTCGTCGAAGTGGGCGGCGGCGTCGCGCAGGCGCTCGCGCACGTGGTTGGGCACCACCGGCAGCGAGAGCATCTGCGAGTGCGGGTGCTCCAGCGACATCCCCGCCGAGGCCCCGTGGTTCTTGAAGGTCACGGTGATCTGCACGCGCTTGTCCCGCGCCAGCTCGCGGCCGCGGCTCGCCAGCGCCGCGAGTCCCAGCGCCACCTGCTGCTCGGTCTGCAGCGCGGTGGTGGTGTTGTGCTGAGGGGCGTCCACCAGCACCTCGTGCACCCCGAAGCCGCTCATGCGCCGGCGCACGCCCTCGAAGTCGCGGTCCAGCCCCTCGCCCTGCGCCAGCGCCGGGAACTTGTTGGGGACCACCCGCACCTGCCACGCGCCCTGCTCGGGGAGCACCAGCGTGGGCGCGTCGGTGAGGTGCTCGTTGCCCACGCAGAAGGGACAGCTCGCCACGTGCGCCGGCCGGGTCTCCGTGAGCGCGTGCTTGGGGTCCACGAACTGGTCGGGGCGCCTCGCCCGCTCGGTGGCGATGATCACCCACTCGCGGGTGGCGATGTTCTGGCGCAGCTCGGGCATGTGCGGCTCCGGGGCTTCGGCTGGCGCGGGATTGTAGTCGGTCCCGGGCCGGGCGCCGGGGTTGAAAGCCCGCTCGCCCGTGCCGATCATGGTGGGGCAGGTTCCGCCCGGAGCGTCCCATGCAACCGACGGTGCTGGTGGCCGAGCCGCACGCCGCGACGCGCGAGTTGCTCCGCGAGACCCTGGCCGAGGCCGGCTACCGGGTGGTGCTGGCCCAGGACCCCGTGCAGGCGCTCGACCTCGCCGCGGTGGAGCGCCCGGCGGCAGTGCTGCTGGCCGTCGACCTCCCACGCTTCGAGGGCAAGTCGCTGGGTGCGCTGCTCCGCGGTCGCGAGGGTGGGGCACGGCTCCCGCTGGTGGCCGTGGACAAGGCGCACCTCGGGAAGGCCCGCGGCGTGGGCGCCATCCTCGACCTCATGGTCAACGCCTACCTCCCCGACCCCACCCGCCGCGCCGAGGTGACGACGAAGGTGGCGCAGCTGGTCGCCGGGGCAGCCCAGGCCACGGCGCGCCGCGGCGGGCTGGAGGCGCTGCTCGCCAAGGCCCCGGTCGCCAGCGGCCTGCTCAAGTCCCGGTCCCTCCCCGAGCTGCTCCATGCCTCGTTCCGGCTCGGCCGCGACGGCGTCCTGGTGCTCGCGCACCGCGAGCTGACGCGGCGGGTGTTCCTGCGCTCCGGTCGGCCGGTGGGCTTCGACTCCACGGCCCGCCAGGACCTCTTGGGGCGGCACCTGCTCGACCGCGGGGTCATCACCAGCGCGCAGCACGACCGGCTGCTCGAGCGGCTGCGCGACCCCAAGGCCTCCTACGCCTCGGCGCTGGCCGAGCTGGGCCTCGCGGCGGCCGGGGAGCCAGCGGCGGCGCTGGTGCGGGGCTGGGCGCGGGACCGGCTCGCGGCCGCGTACGGGATGTCCGACGGCCGCTTCTCGTTCCACGCCGGCCAGGACTTCGGGGACCTGCCGCCGCTCGAGCTGCCCGCCCTCGGGCCGATCTACGAGGGGGCGCTCAAGGGCTGGCCAGCGCGGGCCTTCGCCACGGCGCTGGCGCCGCACCTGCGCAGCTACCCGGTGCGCACCCCCGCGTTCTCCGCCGACCTGCCGGAGCTGGCGCTGCAGACCCCGGAGCTGAAGCTGGCCCTGGGCATCGACGGCGCGCGCCCGCTGCGCCAGGTGCTGGAGGAGGCGCGCGACCTGAACCGCGCGCTGGCGCTGGCCTGGTTCCTGACGCTGGTCGGCGCACTGGAGCACCGCGCCACGCCCAGCGCCACTGTCGGTCCGGCGCCCGCGCTGCGCGAGGCCAACCGCCCCCGGCTCAAGCCGCTCCCGGAGGCCCAGGCCCACGCCCTGCGCGAGGAGGCGGTGCGGGTGCTCACCGGCAGCTACTTCGGCGCGCTGGGCCTGGACGTCACCGCCGACGGCGAGGACGTGGAGCGGGCGTTCCACGAGGCCGCCACCCGCTTTCACCCCGACTCCTACCCGGGCTTCGAGCTGGGCCCCGTCGCGGACCTGCTCACCTCGGTCCAGGAGCGGCTGGGCGCGGCCTACCGGGTGCTGGGCGACGCGGCCAAGCGCCACGCCTACGCCGAGTACGTGGTCTCGCGGGCCGACCTGCCGCGCAGCGCGCCGCTGCACGTGGAGGCGGAGGTTGAGCTGAAGCGCGGCGAGCGGCTGATGCGGCGGCGGGACTGGAAGGGCGCGCGGCTGGCGTTCGAGCGCGCGGTCTCGCTGAACCCGCGCGAGGCCGAGTACTACGGGTACCTCGCCTGGGCCACCTTCGAGGCCGAGCCGGGCGACCGCGTGGAGCGGGCAAAGGCCGCGCTGCGGCTGGTGCGCAAGGCGCTCGCGCAGAGCCCGGCGCTGGACCGGCTGCAGGTCATCGCCGCGGTGCTCGAGGACGAGGCCGGCGACCCGGCGCAGGCCCGCGCCCGGCTGCTGAAGGTGCTGCGGGCCAGCCCGTCCCTGCAGCTCGCGAAGCACGCGCTGCAGGGGCTGAACCGCCGCCACGGGTCAGGCCCGGCCGGGGCCTGAGCCGGCCCCGGTCGCACCAAGGGCGCATCGGGGAAGCCCCGATTCGCCCCCGGTTCCCTCGCGAGTCGCCTCAGTACTTGAAGGTGAAGCCCAGCCGCCCGTTGTAGATGGGGTCGGGGCCGAGCATGCGCTCGTTGAACAGCTCCGAGTGCATCGCGCGCTCGCCCTGCGCCGGGGCGCCCTCGATCACCAGGAAGAGGCTGAAGTGCTGGGTGATGGCCCCCTCCAGCGCCAGCGAGAGGTAGAAGCGGGCGTTGGTGCTGCGCTTCTTGAGCTCGCTCGGGTCGGTGGCCCCGGTCATCTGCTTGATGCGGTCGCGCTTCTCGACCTCGTACTTGCTCCAGTCCTGCTGGCAGATGCCGCGGCCCTTGGTGGGGTCCTCTTCGGGGCAGAGCTGGTCGCTCCAGATGTCGGCGAAGACGCGCCAGGAGATGGAGAAGACGTCGGCGAGGTTGATGGTCGCCAGCGCGCCCACCTGCCCGAGGATGGAGTTGCGCCCCAGCGAACCCGAGCCGCCGCCGGCGAGCGCGAACGCGCCCAGCGAGAACGGCCCGGACTGGAAGAAGCGGGTGCGGCCGGTGAGGTACAGCTCCCAGTTGTTGGTGAAGCTGCGCAGGCCGATGCCCAGGTCCCAGCCGAAGATCTTCGCATCGCTCACGCCCACGGTCGCGCGCAGCTCGCTCCACACCGGGTAACCGGCGGAGACGTCGAGCGCGAAGTTGCCGAAAGCCATGGGCCGGGCGCCCCAGGTGGAGATGCCGCGCTGGCGGATCTGCAGCTCCTCCAGCGAGGGGCCGGTGTAGATCGCCTTGAGGTCCGCGTTGACGATCTCCCGGAGCCCGGCCTTCACCAGCACCTTGGTCCGGAACTCCTCGTAGCCGGGGAGCTGCACGCTCACCAGGTGCTCACCGGCCTCGATGTTCTCCGCGTCCGCGGGGCTGGGGCCCAGCAGCTTTCCGTCGAGGAAGACCTTGGCGTTCTCCTTGGAGATGACGCGGATGCTGCCGCCGGCGAGGAGGTTGGCGGTGAGGTCCACGGTGGCCCCGGCCTCGACCTGCACCTCCTTCTGGAAGTTCGCAAAGCCCTCCTTGGTCACCATGATGAAGTGCTTGCCGGGGGCGATCTCCTTCTCCACCGGGGAGACGCCGGCCCGCGCGCCGTCGATGTAGACCACGGCCTCGGGCAGCGGCGAGACCACGCGGAGGATGCCCGCCCCCTTGATGGGCGCGGCGAGGACCGCCTCGACCACCGCCACCTTGCCCACCTCGATCTCCACCTTCTGGCGGAAGGTCGTCCGCTGCGCCGCGCGGACCTCCACGGCGTGCGGGCCGGGCGGCAGGTCCTTCACCAGCATCGGGAGCAGTCCCTTGCGCTCGTTGTCCAGCCACAGCTCGGCGCCCTCGACGTTGGCGCTGACTCTCACCCCGCCCTGACCCGCCGCGAGCTGGTTCGGGTCGGCGGGCTTGTCGGCAGGCTTGTCCGCGGGCCTGTCGCCAGGCGGAGGGGTCGTCGTCCCGGGCTGCGTGCCCGGCGCGGGAGGGGTGACCACGGGCCCGGGGACGGGTGGCGGCGCGGGCTCCTCGAGCTTCGCGGTGAGCTTGGTGCGCTCGCCGCCCTTGATGAAGACGGTGTCCTTGTACGGCTTGGCCGGGGGCTTGCTCACCTCCACCACGTGCACGCCCTCGGAGAGGCTGTCGATGAGGGTCGGCGTCCGGTCGGCGAACTTGCGCCCGTCCACCGCGACCTCGGCGCCGGAGGGCTCGGAGTCGATGAGCAGCGAGCCCTGCGGCCGCTCGGCGACGATGGCCTTGAGGCTGGGCGCCAGCGTCACGACCTGGGCCTCCTCCACCTCCACCCACTGCGAGAAGGGCAGGAACCCTTCCTTGCTGATCTCCACGAGGTGCCGGCCCACGCCCAGCTTCACCTCCTTGGGCGCCGCGCCCTGGGGCTGACCGTCGACCACCACCATCGCGCCGGCTAGGTTCGGGTCGGAGGTGGTGACCACCTTCAGCGCCCCGGGCTGGACCTCGCGCTGCAGGACGATCATCTGCTCGCCGATGCCGCGCTGGACGCGGATGGTCCGCTCCTCGGTCTTGTAGCCGCGCAGCTCGAGGATGAGCTTGTAGTCGCCGTCGACGAGGGTGACCTTGAAGGGCGTGTAGCCCATCACCCCGTACTTGCGGTCGTCGAGGTAGATCGCCGCCTGCTGGGGCGAGCTGTTGATGGTGAAGGCGCGCTTGTAGCCCTTCTTCACCGGCCGCGGCTCCACCTGCGCAGGCGCGAGCCTGGGCGCGGCGACGGCGAGCAGGAGCATCGTGGCGAACAGCGTCTTGGTACTCCGCATGTCGTTTCTCCTCGAGTGCGGCCCCGTGGTGAAGGCTGGACGGAGCTGAAGACCGCCGTGCCAAACCGCGGCAGCTTGCGGTGAGGCCGAAGGCGTTCCGGCTGGGGAGGGAGGATACACCGAGGTTCCCGGAGGCAAGCCACCCGTTGTGCGGACCCTCGCCCTGGTCAGCCGGTGGCGCTCGCGAGGGAGCGGAGCAGCTCGCCGCGCGCGAGGTCGAACAGCAGGATGCGCCCGCGGGCATCGCCGACGAGCAGCATCCCTCCCTGGGACCTCACGCAGACTGGAGAGGCAGCGCCCCGCATCTCGAGGCGGGGCTGGAGGGTTGCCAGGTCCAGGAGGATCACGTCGACGCCCTCCTCCGAGAGACGCTCCACCACCACGAACTGCCCGGCGACCGAGGCCC
>CAZAIE010000069.1:0-13998 GCA_964485035.1 uncultured Myxococcaceae bacterium
GGCCAGCACCGCGCGCAGCCCCTGCTCCCCCATGGCCAGCAGCAGCAGCGTCGCGAACTGGTCGGCGTTGTCCTCCGCGCGGCCGGTGAGCTTGAGCTGCAGCACGTCCTCGGCGGCGTGGCCCAGTTCGTGGGTCAGCGTGAACAGCAGCGCCCCCTCGACGCCAGCGCGCAACTCGGCGGGAGGGAGAGAGCCGAACACCTCCTGGAAGTGCTCCACCAGCTCGGTGCACAGGACGATCGACCGGGCGTCGCGCGACCAGTACGCGTTGGCGCTTCCACAGCGGGTGACCACCACCGGCAGGTCCTCCTGCAGCGGGAGGAAGCGGAAGACCTGTTCGGAGAGCGTGCGGAAGAGCGCCGCGTTGAGCAGGAAGGTGACCGCCGTGTAGTCGTTGGGGTCCTCGCTCGCCCGATAGGAGAAGACCAGCCGTCCCGCGGGGCCCGCGCTGAGGGCCACGCCCAGCGGCTTGAGGCGCGAGCGCTCGAGCGGCGTGAGCTGTACCCGCGCGCCCAGGACGTGCTGCTTGGTGCCCGGCGCGGTGCCAGCGGGCTTCGTCGACAGCGGCCGGAGCGAGCCGGAGGGGAGCGACGGCGCCGGGGACGTGAAGAGCCCCACGAGGTCCTTCCAGAAGAAGCGCCCCGCGACGAGCGCGAGGACCAGGATGATGCCGACGACGCTGCCGCTGCGGTTCATTCGGTGTCGAGCCTCCAGTTGCGCGCGAGCCTACCCCAGGACCGACCCGTCCCCTCTCCTGGCGGCCGCGTCTACGTGGTGTTCCAAGCCGCCGCGGAGTTCCGTCACTGCTCTCGAGTCGGTCCCGCGAACCGGCGCCGCACCGACGCAAGCAGCTCCGCCGGGAGCCGCCCTTCCAGCCGGGACACCTGCGCCAGCGCGGCCTCGCGGTCCGTCTTTGCCAGGGAGAAGGCCCGGGCCAGCTCGCGCAGCGGCACCACCACCTCGCGGGGAGCACGGTGGTACGCAGCGCGGCTCCGCCGCAACCGAAGTGCTCGTGCCGACCATCCAGCGGCGGAGCCGCGGTCGACAGTCGACAGTTGAGGGTCGAGAGCAGGCCTCACGACCCGCCGGCCGGTTGCTGCGGTGCACTACAAATCCTCCCGCCCCGAGAAGCTTTCGAGCGGTAGTAGTTCAGCCAGCTCCAGGACCTTCTCCGCCGCCTCTGGCCGACCCTCTGCGAAGAGGGCGCCGCTGGTGAAGGCCAGCTTCTCCCCGTCCTCGGCGAAGCGCTGCAGCAGCCCCTGGTAGAAGAGGAGGCGCTCCACCGGGACCCCGTCCCGCGCGAGCATCGCGAAGACCAGCTCGCGAGACGGCTTGTGGTCCTCGGGGCGGAGGCGCTCGACCACACGCAGCTCCTCGATGGCCTCGCGCCAGCGCCCCGCGCCGCCATACGCCCCCGCCAGGTTGACCCGCACCGCCCAGTGGTCCGGGAAGGCCTCCCGGTCCGGCTCCCACAGGGCGATCCCGTCGCGCCAGGCCGCCTGCCGGGCGAACGTCGCGCTCGCGAGTGCCAGCGCCGCTGCGGCCAGCCCCCCGGCCGCGACCCAACGCCCCGCCGGGATTCTCGAGGCGAGCCGCTCGAGGAGCACCACCGCCGCGGTCCCGGCGGCCAGGGAGGGGAGCAGCGCGTAGCGATCGGCCCCCGGGAAGGCCAGCGGCACCACCCCCACCACCGGGAGCAGCGGCAACACGAAGGCGGCAGTGCCGAGCAGCCAGTCGAAGCGCCGCGCTGCGGGCCGGGTCGCCAACAGCGCGAACCAGCCTGCCCACAGCGCGAGAGCCAGGAGGTGGAGCGGCTCGAACCAAGCGAGCGCCCGGAGCGGATAGATCGCGTGGAGTCCAACCGGCAGCAGCATCCGGCCCAGGTGCCAGAAGGGGAGCCCCATGGCCGTGGGGAGCGCCGCGAGGACCGAGCCTCCCACCGGCGCGCGCACCGCGGCCTCGGGCGCGCCCAGGTGGAACACGCCTCCTGCGACCGCGACGGCAGCGGCCGGCAGGAGCCACGGCAGCGCGTGCGCGACGGCCTGGACCCAGCCACGACCGTCCCGCCGCTCCAGCAGCGGCACCAGGAGCACCAGCGGGAAGACGGTGGACTTGAAGAGCATCGCCGAGAGGAAGGCCGCGGCCGCGGGCCAACGCCGCCCCGAGCCCAACAGAGCAAACGAGCCCACCACGCCCAGCAGCGAGCCCGCGTCCTTCAGGTTCGCCGCCCAGCTCACCGACTCGACGCGCAGGGGGTGGACGCAGCAGAGCAGCGCCACCCAGAACCCCAGCCGAGGAGGGACTCCGAAGACGCGCAGGGCCCGCGGGAGGAGGGCCACCGCCGCGGCGAACAGCGCGATCTGGAGCGCGTGGTACGGCAGCGGCCAGGTCCCGAACAGGCGGTGCAGGACCACGTAGCAGGCGTGCGTGAGCGGGTAGTAGGCGCCGTCGAAGGGATGGGTGAACGCCTCGAGCACCCCAGCGAGCCCTCGGGCGGCGAAGGCGTTGGCCTCGACGTAGCGCGGGTCGTCCCAGTTGGTGAGCCCGTTGGCGAGCGAACGGGCGTAGAGCGCCAGCGGGGCCACGGCGAGCAGGACCGTGCTCCACGGTGGAGGCGGTGCAGGGAGCGCGACGGGCGATGGGGCAGGCGAGGACACGCCCACGCAAGGTGCCATCCGCGCCCCGGGCGATCCAGCACCGCGCGGGTGGCGCCCATTCTCGAGGCCGATAGGGCCGCTTCCGCGGAACGGAGCTGGAGCCGAAGGGCAGCGCCTCCGCAGCACTGTTCCCTGCGCCTCCCGGCGTGCCATCCTTGTCGCTGCGAGTGCACTGGAACCGACCGTCGGGGGAGCCGGATGACCGAGACCGAGGAACTGAGGGCCGCGCTGTCCGCCGGGGTCCGGCGTCCCAGACTCCCCATGTTCGTGATGGGAGCGCTCTCGCTCGGATTCGTGGTGACGAGCCTCGTCTTCCCAACCGACCTGTCAGGCCGGATCATCGGGTTCGTGCTTGCCGCGCTGTTCGCCGCGATGGCGGCCGGCTTCTACCGGCAGGCCGCGAGCCACGTGCGCCTCACCGAGGCCTTCCTCGCCAACCCCCAGCTCCTGGTCTGGCTCACGCACTCGCCGGCCGATCACAGCCCCGGCGCCGACGGCCTGGTGCTCGGGGCGCTCGACCTCTACTTCGACACGGGCGAGCAGGTTCGGCTCATGCTCCCGGAGCCCCAGGACGAGGAGGTCTACCGCCATCTGCGCTCCATGCGCCCCGAGGTGATAACCGAGACCGGCCCCTCGCTGTTCGCGCTCTGGAAGGCCGACCCCAAGTCCTTCGCCGCGCGGGCAAAGGAGTTGCCGAGGTCATGATCGGGATGTGGCGACAGGTTCTGCCCGGCGCGCTCGTCCTCGGATTGGCCGGTGGGAGATGCTGAGCGAGGCCTGAACTGCCGCTGAGGGACCGGGGCTCTTCGGTGTCCACCCCTCAGTCCGACCACGGCGAGTCGACGCTGGCCACCCACCGGGACTCCCCTGCCTGGGGAAGTCCACCCCGAGACGACGAGCATCACTGTGCGGGAGCGCGGGTGGCGACCCATCGACGGGCGGCGGCCGTTCCCTCGGCCGCCCTTCGGGGAGGGTGGTGCCATGGAAAGCGAGTCGCGGGGACAGCGTCCGCCCCGGCTGCACGTCCGGCTGCGCTGCGAGCTGGAGCTGGGCGAGGACCGGGTGGTCGGCTACTCGAGCAACCTCAGCCTCTCCGGTCTGTACGTACGCTTCCCCGCTACGGCATTGGCGGGCCGGGCGCTGGCCCCCGGGAGCGCGCTCCCACTGCGGTTCCTGCTGCCGGATCAAACCAGCTGGACGCGGGTGCTGACGGCGCTGGTCTGGCTCGAGCCGGGCGAGGTGGACCTCGGCGGAGAGCCGGTAGTGGCGATGGGGCTACGCATGACCGACGTCGGCCCGCAGGCGCTCGCGCGGCTGCGCGGCTTCGTCCACGACTTCCGCTATACGGTGATGTGCCTCGACCGCCCGGAAGGCCCGGTGCGCGCGGTTGCCACCGGGGCGCTCGACGAGAGCTACCGCCTCGTCCACTGCACCCGCTTCTCCGAGGCCCGCGAGCGGCTGGGCGAGGAGTCGGTGGCGGTGCTGCTGCTGGGCCACCCCGAGGTGGAGGCCCAAGGCGAGGAGTTGCTCGGCGAGCTCGCCCACCTGCTCCCCCACGCCCACGTGGTGCACCTGGTGCCGGCGGGCGTGGTGGAGCTGCGAGACGACGTGCAGGCCTTCGTGCGCCTGGGCCGCTTCGTCCATCGGCTGAGCGAGCCGATAGCGCCCGCTGTGCTCAAAGCCCTGGTGGACCGCGCCGCGGACGCGTTCGCGATGGGGGTGGAGAACGAGCTGCTCAAGCGCGAGCTGCAGCGCGCCAACCAGCGCCTGCAGCGCGAGAACGCCTACCTGCGCCGCCGCGCCCAGGTCTCGCACTCCTTCTCGGAGATGGTGGGCAACAGCGAGGCGCTGCGGCAGGTGCTCTCCCACCTCGAGCGGGTGCGGGAGACGGACGTGACCATCTTCATCGGCGGCGAAACCGGCACCGGCAAGGAGCTGGTGGCGCGCGCGCTGCACTCGGGCGGCCCTCGGGCGAAGGGCCCGTTCGTGGTGCAGAACTGCGCGGCGATGACCGAGACGCTGCTGCAGAGCACGCTCTTCGGACACCGCCGCGGGGCGTTCACCGGCGCGGACCAGGACCGGCCGGGGGTCTTCCAGGAGGCCCACGGCGGGACGCTCTTCCTCGACGAGGTGGGCGAGCTGGCCGCGGCGACGCAGGGGATGCTCCTGCGCGCGCTGGAGAGCGGCGAGGTCACCGCGGTGGGGGCGGCCCGCGCGACCAAGGTCGACGTGCGCCTGGTCTCGGCCTCCAACCGCGACCTGTGGAGGGAGGTGGAGGAGGGGCGCTTCCGCGAGGACCTGTACTTCCGGCTGGTGGTGGTGGCCATCGAGATGCCGCCGCTGCGCGAGCGGGCCGGGGACATCCCGCTGCTCGCCCGGCACTTCCTGGAGCTGTGCGCCCGCCGCTACGGCAAGGAGGTGGAGGGCTTCTCGCCCGAGGCGATGCAGGCGCTGGAGGCCTACGCCTGGCCGGGCAACGTGCGCGAGCTGGAGAACGAGGTGGAGCGGCTGGTGGTGCTGACGCAGGACGAGCCGCGCATCCCCTTGCAGCTGCTCTCACCGCGCGTGCTGCGCGCGCTCGACACGGGAGGATCGCTCCAGCCCGCCCGGACCCTGCCGGTCGGTGCCGGGCTCGACTACGAGGAGCTCGCGGAGCGCTTCTTCGCCAGCGGCCGGGGCATGGACGAGGTGCTGGGCGCGCTGGAGGCCACCATCCTGGGGAAGGCCCTCGCGCAGGCGAAGGGGAACCGCTCGCGCGCGGCGAGGGCGCTGCGCCTGGCACGACAGACCCTGCACAGCCGGCTGCGACGGCACGGGCTGGAGCCGGGCGATCCCGGGGAGCACGGGGGCGCGTGACCGGGGATCACCGGTGTCGAGGTGGTCCACCGGACGTTAGGATCGCGGCGCCACCCGCCCCGGAGCCCACATGCCCAGACCCGTCGCTCTCCTCGCCTGCCTTCTCCCCGTCCTCTGCGCGTTCTCCCCCTGCGGCGGCAGCTCGCACGACGCCGACTGCGAGAAGGTCTGCGAGAAGGAGATCGCCCAGGGCTGCCCCAACTTCGAGACCAACCAGGCCACCTGCGCGGCGCGGTGCCGGGAGGAGGCGGCCTCTTGCTCGAACTCGCAGGTCGTGGACGACTACCTCTCCTGCCTGCTCGACAAGCCCATGAAGTGCGGCGAGTACAGCGGGACCATCACCACGCCGGAGTGCCAGTCGCAGGGCGGCGCGTTCCTGGCCTGCGTCCTCACCTCCGGAGCAGACGCTGGGTCGGCGACCGTCGGCGACGCCGGGACGCGGGTCCCGGTGCAGGTGGTGGGCAACCTGGGCTACGTCTCCTCGATGGCGGTGGTGGGAGACCAGCCGTTCTGGATCGACGGCAACAAGATCGCCACGGTGGAGGGCGGGGCCCAGAGCGTCGTCTACACGCACACCACCGCGAACCAGGGACTCTCGTCGCTTCTCGTGGACGCCACCGACGTCTACTTCACGGTCAATGTGGGCTACGGCGCGTCGGGCGAGCTGCGGCGGCTGCCGCGGGCCGGAGGCACTCCGGTCTCGCTCTTCACCGGGGACGCCTCGCTCCGGCTGCTCCGCCTCGAGGGCGACACGCTGTGGGCGAGCTCACGGCCCGGCGGCGCGGGCGGGCGCGTCCTCCGCGGACCAAAGGCCACCGGCGCCCTGGTCGCCGTCTCTCCAGAGAGCACCGAGTACATCCAGGACGTGCAGCCGCTCGGCGCGGGCTTCTACTTCTCGGACGAGCGCAGCCTCTTCAAGGCCGACGGAGCGGGCGGCGCGACGCTGGTCCCGGGAACGGAGAGCATCTCCCCCAGGTCCATCGCTGCGGACGGGACCACCGTGTACTGGACGGTGAGCGCCAGCCACGAGATCGCCTCGATGCCGCTCGCGGGCGGGGAGTCGAAGCTCGTCGTGGAGCGCCTGCCGGAGCATCCTTACGGCGTCGACGTTGACGGCACGAACCTGTACCTGCGACTGGCCAACGGCGGCCTCGCGCGCGTGGACCGGGCAGGGGGCCAGCCGGAGTACCTCTTGCAGACCAACCTCCCCGCCGACGAGTTCACCGCCTGGGGCATGGGCCAGACCGCGTACTTCTTCGCCCGCAAGAAGGCGCTGTGGAAGGTGGTGAAGTAGCGGGACGCCCTCTCCGTCAGCGACTCGCCCACTGCGACGACAACCCTCTCTCGGGGCGTTGAGCATCGGCCTCGACTTCGCTCTCGCGAGCTCCCATGGACCTGCTCTCCTCCCTGAAGGCTGCACACACCGCCGCGAAGAGCCCCGACCGGCTCGCGCTCCTCGACCACCTGCTCGACGCCTGGCGCGCCTCCCGCGCCCCCGCCCTGGCCGACCTCGTCGACGTCCTCGGCGCGAACCTCGACCGCTCGCTGGCGCCGGTCGCCGAAAGTGGTCCCCGCGGTGAGCGCGCCCGCCCCATCGCGAGCCCCCTCGCGCGGCACCAGCGCTTCATGGACCTGTGCAACCTGCGCCGCGCCGCGGACATCACCCGCCTCGCCGCGGCGCTCCCGGAGGGCAACGGCACCCAGGGCCGCGAGAAGGTCGAGCGGCTGCGCAAGCTCCCGCACGACCCGCGCTTCGCCAGCGCCCTCGTCCGCGCCCTGGGCACCGGCTGGACCAACGTCCCCAAGACCTTCCACCAGCTCCACGGCTACCTCTGCGAGGCCCAGGACGTCCGCGGGCTGCCGGGGCTGCAGGCCGAGCTGCAACGCAACGGCCCCTCGCGCGTCCAGGCCAAGGTGCATCTGGTCCGCACGGTGGAGCGGCTCTCCGAGCCGCCGCCAGAGCTGACAGCCGAGGCGCGAGCGCTGGTGGAGTCTCTCGCGCTCCTCGTCCGGGACCTGGCCGCTCTCCCGCCGCTGACCGAGGCCGAGGTGCTCGCCGACCGAGCCAGCCCCACGCCGGCCGGCGCGAACGAGGCCGAGCTGCTCGCCCGCGTCTACGCGGACCTGGGGAACGACGAGGCGCGCCAGGTCTACGGCGACTGCCTGCTCGAGCGCGGCGATCCGCGCGGGGAGTTCCTCGCGCTGCAGTTCAAGCGGCGCAGCTCCCGGCTGTCCGCCAAGGAGGACAAGCGCGAGCGCGATTTGTTGAAGGAGCACGTGCGCACCTGGCTGGGCCCCCTCGAGCCGGTGGTCGATCTGGGCAAGCGCCCCGGGCAGGTCGGCTCGGTGGTGTTCGAGCGCGGCTTCCTCGCCGCGTGCCGCACCGCCTTCAAGAGCCCCACGCAGCGCAAGGAGCTCGTCGACGACCGGCGCTGGGCCACGTGCACGCGGCTGCTCACCGACGAGCCCGCGCTGATCGCCCATGCGCAGATGAAGGCCCTGCGCTCGGTCGGCGAGCTGCCGCTGGGCACGCTCAGCGAGCTGCTCGAGGAGGGGGCGAAGGGCGTCGAGGAGCTGGAGACGGTCATCTGCCGCGCGAAGAAGGGGCAGGCCGAGCGGCTGCTCTCGACCAAGGCCCGGGAAGCCTTCCCCTCCCTGAAGCGCCTTGCGCTGGACCTGCGTCCGCTCTGGAGCGCACCGGACTGGGCCGAGGCCTGGAACCTGGAGTCCCTGGTGCGCTCGCCGCTGCTCCACGGCCTGGAGACGATCGAAGTCGAGGTCGGCGCGCGCCTCACTTCCCCCGACTACTGGCTGCCGCTCCTCGAGGCTGCCTCACCGCGGCGCGTGGTGCTGTCGGAGAGGCAGACCTGGCACGTCTGGCGCCTGCAGGCGACGCGCGCCGAGCGCGGCTGGGACTGCGTCTACTCCGGCCGCACCGGGAAGTGGGGAGAGTCGGTGCTGTTCACCGACCCGCTCCACCGGCTCGACCCCGCGCGCCTCCGTTCCCTGGTGCTCGAGATCGCCGAGGACGCCAAGGAAGACGCCCACCTCGAGAAGTGCCTCGCACGGCTACGGCAGTTCTCTCCCACGGAGCAGCGGGTCGCGGGCTCGCCGGACGTGCTGTAATCGCGCGCTCCTCTCACTCGAGACCGGCCATGCGATCGATCCGCGCCATCCTCCCAGTCCTTGCGCTCTGCGCCTGCGAGGTGGACGTCCGAACCGGTCCGACCGACGCCGGCTCCGCCCCCGACTCCGGCGCACTCACGGGCGACTCGGGAGCGCCCTCGACGCCGGACACCGGAGCGCTGGCGCCAGATGCGACCACCTCGGGTCGCGATACGGGGACGACCCCGGCCGCAGACACGGGCGGCTCGACCCCCGACGCCGCTGCGTCCGACCTGCCAGCGATGGTCTCGCCCAACTCCCCCGCGGTCTCCCGCGGCGGCCAGTACCGGGGCTTTCCGGAGCGCTTCAACCGCTACTACACCGAGCCGGGATACACGCCCGCCAAGACCGTGTACGTGAGCCCCACCGGCAGCGGGAACGGCGCCGCCCGCGCCACTCCCAGCTCGGTCGCGTCCGCCTTCGCGAGCGTCCAGCCCGGCACCCGCATCCACTTCCTCCCCGGCAGCTACTCGGGCTGCTTCGAGCTCGACAGCGATCACGGCGGAACCTACGACCAGCCGGTGGTGCTCTACGGCGAGCGCGCCCCCGACGGGAGGCTGGGCGTCACCGTCCAGTGCTGCGCGACTGGACGCCAGACCTGCTTCAACCTCGAGGCCGCGAGCTACGTCGCCATCGACGGGTTCGAGCTGGTGGGCGGCTCCTACGGCGTGCGCGCGGTGGGTGCGGACTACGCCTCGAGCCAGCACCAGCGCGGGGTGGCGGTGCTCCACTGCGACGGCCACGGCCAGAACAAGGACCCGTTCTTCACCGGCGCCTCGGACTGGCTGGTCATCGAGCGCTGCCTGGGCCACGACGCCGGCACCGGCGACGGGCACGGCATCTACCTCTCGAACGGGAGCGACTGGAACATCGTGCGGTTCAACGAGCTGTGGAACAACCGCAGCTCGGACTTCCAGATCAACGCCGACCCCGCCTCGACCTGCACGGACGTGGGGATCGACGTCTCCACCCCGGACTGCGACGCGGTCGCGGGCACGCCTGGTGACGGCGGGCGTGGGGCCAGCGACTTCATGCTGGTGGAGGGCAACTACTTCCACGACGGCCTGGCGCAGGGCGCGAACTTCACCTCGGCGCGCAACGGCGTGGTCCGCGACAACATCTTCGCGGTGTACGCGAAGCACGGTGTCAGCTTCTGGCAGGAGACGTCCAACCCCCGCCTCGGCGCCTCGGGGAACTACGTCGCCCACAACCTCTTCGTGGCCACGGTGGCGAACCGGCAGATGCTGCAGTTCGTGGAGCACTCGGACCGCAACGTGGTGGAGAACAACGTCTTCGTGGGCGCAGGCACCGGCTGCCTGGCCATGGAGGTGGACGACACCGTGGGCGCCAACGTCTACACGCGCAACGCCTACTACAGCGCGACGCTGAGCGGCCGCACCCCGAACGCCACCGAACTGCAGGGCACGCTGGACAAGGCCTGGTTCCGGGCCTTCCCGACGGCGGCGACGAACGACCCGACGGTCTTCCAGCCGACTGCATCCGCACCCTTCCTGGACCAGGGCGCGCTGCTCCCCGCGGTCACGCTCGATCGCGAAGGGACCGCCCGCAAGGCCCCGACCGACCTGGGGCCGTTCGAGCGGCCGTAGCGACCTCCACTCCCGAAGAACCGCGTCGTCGGGTGCAACCACCCCGGCAGGGCGGGCAGGCGCCGCCGTTCTGTCGAGTGAATGCCATTCATCCATCCAAGGCGAACATTTCACCATCGTCAGCATCGCAACGTGGCTACCTATTCGTCGGAAGCGTTCGCCAGGAGAGTCCGATGAACAACACCGTGTTCCAGTTCGACATCCCGCACAACGAGCCGGCGGAGAGCTACGCCCCCGGCAGCCCCGCCCGCGCCCGCATCAAGGCCGAGCTGGCGCGCCAGGCCGGAACGCAGATCGAGATCCCGCTCATCATCGGCGGCAAGGAGATCCGCACCGGGAAGCTCGGGAAGGTGGTCATGCCCTGCGACCACGGGCACGTGCTCGCGACCTACCACAAGGCCACCGAGAAGGAAGTTGCGCTGGCCATCGAGGCGGCGCTCGCGGCCAAGGAGCAGTGGGAGGCGCTCTCCTGGGTGGAGCGGGCGTCCATCACCCTGAAGGCCGCCGACCTGCTCTCCCGCCGGCACCGCGACCTCCTCAACGCCGCGACCATGCTGGGACAGGGCAAGAGCGTGTACCAGGCGGAGATCGACTCGGCCTGCGAGACCATCGACTTCCTGCGCTACAACGCCTACTTCGCCTCGCAGATCTACGCCCACCAGCCGCGCTCCGGGTTCGACCAACTCAACCGCATCGAGTACCGGCCGCTCGAGGGCTTCGTGTTCACGGTGTCGCCGTTCAACTTCACGGCCATCGCCTCGAACCTCAACCTGTCGGTGGCGCTGATGGGCAACACCACCGTCTGGAAGCCGGCGACCACCTCGCTGCTCTCGAACTACTACCTGATGAAGGTCTTCCAGGAGGCCGGTCTGCCCGACGGCGTGCTGAACTTCGTCCCCGGCAGCGGAGCGCTCATCGGCGGCAAGGTGCTCGAGCACCGCGACCTCGCCGGCATCCACTTCACCGGCTCCAACGCCACCTTCAACGGACTGTGGAAGGGCATCTCCGGCAACCTTGAGCACCTGCGTTCGTATCCGCGCCTGGTGGGCGAGACGGGAGGCAAGGACTTCATCTTCGTCCACGCCTCGGCCGACCCGACGGAGGTGGCCACGGCCATCGTCCGCGGAGCCTTCGAGTACCAGGGGCAGAAGTGCTCGGCCGCCTCCCGCGCCTACGTCCCGCGCTCGCTCTGGAGCGAGGTGCGCAAGCGGGCGGTGGAGATGACCGCGGAGATCCGCATGGGCGACGTGCGCGACTTCCGCAACTTCGTGAACGCGGTCATCGACGAGGGCGCCTTCGACACCATCATGGGCTACATCGCCAAGGCCAAGGCCGCGGGCGGCGAGGTGCTCGTCGGCGGCGAGGGCGACAAGTCCAAGGGCTACTTCATCCAGCCGACCATCATCCAGACCAGCGACCCGCACTCGGTGACGATGGAGGAGGAGATCTTCGGGCCGGTGATGACCGTCTTCGTGTACGAGGACGCCCAGTACGACGAGACGCTGAAGCTGTGCGACCAGACCTCGCCGTACGGACTCACCGGCGCGGTGTTCTCGCGCGACCGCTACGCGTTCATCAAGGCGTGCAGGGCGCTGCGCCACGCGGCGGGCAACGTCTACATCAACGACAAGCCCACCGGCGCCATGGTCGGCCTGCAGCCCTTCGGCGGCGCGCGCGGCTCGGGCACCAACGACAAGGCCGGCGGCCCGCTCAACCTGCAGCGCTGGGTGAGCCCCCGCACCATCAAGGAGACCTTCGTCCCCGCCACCCACTTCGCCTACCCCTTCATGGGCGCCGAGTAGCCCTGCCACCCCACCAGAGCGAGACGACCATGAACCGGGACATCCTGAAGCAGCTGGAGATCGCAGAGGTCAACTCCGGCGTCTGCCACGGCCGGTGGGTCGAGCAGCCCGGCGGAAAGGACCTCGTCTCCCGCTCGCCCATCGACGGCGAGGTGCTGGCCACGGTGAAGCAGGCCGGGGAGGCGGACTACGAGCAGGTGATGGCCACCGCGGTGGACGTCTTCGCCTCCTGGCGGCAGCGTCCGGCCCCGCTGCGCGGCGAGGTGGTCCGGCAGATCGGCGAGGCGCTGCGGCGTCACAAGCAGCCGCTCGGCCAGCTGGTCTCGATGGAGATGGGCAAGCTCGCCGCCGAGGGCGAGGGCGAGGTCCAGGAGATGATCGACGTGGCCGACTTCGCGGTCGGCCTCTCGCGCCAGCTCTACGGCCTCACCATGCACTCCGAGCGGGCCCAGCACCGGATGTTCGAGCAGTGGCACCCGCTGGGCGTGCTGGGGCTCATCACCTCGTTCAACTTTCCGGTCGCGGTCTGGTCGTGGAACGCGCTCATCGCCGCCGTCTGCGGCGACACCGTGGTGTGGAAGCCCTCGTCGTCCACGCCGCTGACGGCGCTGGCGGTGCAGCACATCGTCAACGAGGTGCTGGAGCGCAACGACGCGCGCGGGGTGATGAACCTGTGCATCGGCTCGGGCTCGACCATCGGCGAGCGGCTGATCCGCGACCGGCGCGTCCCGCTGGTGAGCATGACCGGCTCCACCAACATGGGCCGCCACATCGCCAGCGTGGTCGCCGAGCGGCTGGGGCGCAGCATCCTCGAGCTGGGCGGCAACAACGCCATCATCGTCATGAGGGACGCCCAGCTGGAGCTGGCCGTCCAGAGCACGCTCTTCGGGGCCATCGGCACCGCAGGCCAGCGCTGCACCAGCACGCGCCGCGTGCTCCTGGACAAGCCGATCGCCAAGGAGTTCACGCAGCGGTTGCTGGAGGCGTACCGCACCGTCCGCATCGGTAGCCCGCTCGACCCCTCGACGCTGATGGGACCGCTGGTCGACACCGAGGCGGTGGAGACGATGATGAAGGCCATCGACGAGGCCCGGCGGCAGGGCGGCGAGCTGCTCTGCGGCGGCAAGCGGCTCACCGGGAAGGGCTACGAGGGCGGCTGCTACGTGGAGCCGACCATCATCCGCGCCCCGGCCGGCCTGCCGCTGATGCAGGAGGAGACCTTCGCGCCGCTCCTGTACCTGGTGGAGGTGGACGGCTTCGAGGAGGCGCTGCAGGTGCAGAACGGCGTGCCGCAGGGGCTGTCCTCGGCCATCTTCACCGACAGCCTGCGGACCGCCGAGTCGTTCCTGAGCGCGCGCGGCTCCGACTGCGGCATCGCCAACGTGAACCTGGGCACCAGCGGCGCGGAGATCGGCGGGGCCTTCGGCGGCGAGAAGGACACCGGCGGCGGGCGCGAGTCCGGCTCCGACTCCTGGAAGGCGTACATGCGCCGCCAGACCAACACCCTGAACTGGGGCGGCGACCTGAAGCTGGCCCAGGGCCTGAAGTTCGGCGAGTAGCGCGGCTGGGCGGAGCAGGACCTACCGCCGCCGCCCGAAGACCTCATCCATGACGGACGCATCCGGGCCGGGCGCCAACCCGGCGTCGGGAGCCAACGCGACCGCAGGACGGACCAGGCGGCGCGTGCTTCCGACATCGGGACCGGAGGTCGAGGCGTCGGCCACTTCGTCTGCGCCGGTGTCGCGAGCGTCGCTGGCGTCAGCTCCCTGCGGTCCCACGTCCGCCCCGCTCGCCGCCCTCGGCGACGGCCGCAACCCGGCGAAGCCGGCGGCGACGATCAGGCCGGCCAGCACGAGCCCCGCTGCCACGAGCGCCCAGGGCCTGCGCGGCGCGGCGAAGACCAGGGGAGGC
>CAZAIE010000070.1:0-5239 GCA_964485035.1 uncultured Myxococcaceae bacterium
CTCAAGATCGTCGAACTGGCTCAGCTAGCTGCCGCGAAGCGGCTTCGTTCAACGCGCTGCTGTGGGATGGGGAAAAATAGTGGTCGTCAGCGGGGAGTTCTACTTGTCGCTGAGCAGGTGACCGGAAAACACCTCCCAGCTCGTAGAATGCCGCGGTGTAGGCCAATCCCCTCATCGGAGCGGCTATGTCCCGAAACGCCGCGATGCTTCGTTCTCTGATGCCTTTTGCGCTCGCCGTCCTTGCCGGATGCGGCAGCAGCGCACTTCTCTCTATGAAGCGCGGCGTGTTGGTCGACGGACGCATCACAGGAGGAGACTCAGACTCGGTGTTCGTGGAGTCCGCGTCGCAAGAAGGCACCTCGCACCTTGCCGTCCCTCGCGCCGAGATCACCGATATCGATCATCCCGGCAATGTGGCTGCGACTTTGGGGGGGATTCTCAGTGCCTACGGCACTGCAAATGCTGCCGTGGGTGCCCCGGGATGCGATCAACGCGGTGGCGGGGCCTTCTGCGTTGGCGTGTTCTTGCCGTTGGCGATCGGTATTCCCGTCTTCATTTATGGGCTGGTCACTTGGCAACGGTCCCGCTCTGCCGCCGCGGCGGTAGAAGGCAGGCCTTCTGCTCCGCCTGGGTATTCAGCACCGCCGGATTATCCTTCGCGTCCCGAGGCCCTCCCGGGCCGGAGGCCCATTCAACCGATTCGCCCGCCACTCTCTTTTCCAGCTGATCCACCAACCAAGGCAGCTGAGAGCGTCGATTCGCCTGGAGCCCTAGGCCGATGCCCAGCCGAGCAGGTCGCGGATATGCGTTCGCATGGGGTTTCGGAGGCAGCGATCGGTGCTGCCTGCCTGCAGCCCTGACCCGACCTCGCTCTCGGGAGCTGCAAGTCCTGAAGCAGATGCTGGCCCGGACGCTCAGCCCCGTCGTCGATCGGCGCTACACGCTGGAGCAGATCGTCGAGGCCCACCGCTACGTCGAGCAGGGACACAAGCGGGGGAACGTGGTCGTGGCGATCCCTCACTGAGGCAGCGCCGGGACGAGGGTGGCATGAAGACGATCGTGCACATCGAGTCGGTGTCGCAGGTCCACCAGATGCTCGGCGACGAGCCGCCCAGCCATCCGCTGATCTCGCTGCTGCGCAGCTCGCCGCGCGCGCCGCTGACCCCGCAGGTGCAGGTCCTGGACGTCACCTTCGTCTCCGCGCTCTACACCGTGAGCCTCAAGCAGGGGAACGAGTGCGGGCTCAAGTACGGCCGCGAGATCTACGACTTCCAGGAAGGCAGCATGATGTTCCTCGCCCCCGGGCAGGCGGTCACGCCGGTCACCGCGCCGACGGACCTGAACCCGGAGGGCGGCGGCTGGACGCTGATGTTCCACCCCGAGCTCATCCGCCGCTTCCCGCTGGGCGGGAAGATGCAGGGGTTCAGCTACTTCGCCTACGACTCGCACGAGGCGCTGCACCTCTCCAAAGCAGAGCGGGAGACGGTGACGGACATCGTGCTGCGCATCGAGGAGGAGTACCGGCAGAACCTCGACGCCCACAGCCCGGAGCTCATCGTCTCGAACCTCGAGCTCCTGCTGAACTACTGCAAGCGCTACTACGGCCGGCAGTTCGTCACCCGCACCAGCGCGAACCGCGACGTGGTGGCGCGCCTCGAGGCGTTCCTCACGGAGCACTTCGCCTCCGGCCGCTCCGAGCGCGAGGGCATCCCCACCGTCCAGCAGTGCGCGCGCCTGCTGGGGTACTCGCCGGACTACTTGGGCGACCTGCTGAAGCAGGAGACCGGCCGGGGCACCCGCGAGCACATCCACTTCCACCTCATCGAGCGGGCGAAGAGCCTGCTGTTGGGCTCGAACGAGACGGTGGAGCGCATCGCGTATGCGCTGGGGTTCGAGTACCCGCAGCACTTCTCGAAGCTCTTCAAGAGCCACACGGGGAAGTCGCCGGCCGAGTACCGGCACTGAGGACCCGGACGAATCCAGGATTCGCGAACCAACAGCAATTCAGTGATTGAAGGAGGACTGATGCAGACAGACGAGAGCAGCACGACGCGTGGCCAGGAGCGGGTGTACCAGGAGTCAGCAGAGGCGTACGACGCGCTGGTCGCCGCAGAGGACGAGGCCGGGAACCTGCCGCGCGCGCTCGCCGAGCTGTTCGACGTACGGGGCAAGGACGTCGTGGATGTCGGGGCAGGAACCGGCCGGGTGACTCGCGTGGCGCTGGAAGGAGCCCGAAGCGTCCACCTGGTGGAGCGAGCGCAGCCGATGCTCGACCTCGCGGCGAAGCGTCTGACCGGGCTGGGCAGACAGGGGCTCTCGTTCCATGTCGCCGATGCGCGAGAGCTGCCGCTCGCCGACGCTTCCGTGGACGTCGCGATCGCAGGCTGGGTCTTCGGTCACTTCCGTCACTGGATGCCCGAGGGCTGGCGCGACGAGGTGGACGCCGCCCTGCGCGAGATGCGCCGCGTCCTGCGACCAGGAGGGACCTTGGTCATCATCGAGACGCTCGGCACAGGGCACGCCTCGCCGCGGACCCACGAGGCCTTGGACGAGTACTTCGCCTGGCTCGAGACCCACCACGGTCTGACCCGCCGCTGGGTGCGAACCGACTACCTCTTCCCGGACGTGGCGACAGCCGCGCGCGTTCTCGGCCCCTTCTTCGGCGAGCCGTTCGCGGAGCGCGTGCGCGCCGAGGCTTGGGCGCGGGTACCCGAGTGCACCGGCATCTGGTGGGCGAAGCAGTAGCCGGGACGCTTGGCCGCTGGGCACTGAGCGGCTTCAGGGGAACCGCACTTCAAAGAGGTCGCTGCGCAGTTTGTTGAGCCTGCGGACGAAGACCCGCCGGGCGTCGGTCGCATCGAGCCAGGCCTCGGGCTCCCGCAGGACCAGATAGGTCCTGGCCTCCAAGTCCACCCAGAGCGCCACCCCTTCCCAGCCCGTGCGCGGGAATTCGTACTGCACGTGGACGAGGACGTGGCGGCCGTCGGAGGACCCTTCGAGCCTGGCGTTGCCGGCGTTGGGGAACTGGAGTTCGGTCGTCGCGCCCGTGTCGAGGTCGATGAGGCGGGGCAGCTGCTCCGGACAGCTCACCAGGATGCGGTTTGAGCCGAGGAAGGAGACCCCCGCGCTCACCAGTCCTGCAACGCTGCAGTGCGTGGCGAAGGGCCCTTCCAGCGGGCCGCACCGCACCTCCTGCTCCAGCTCGGTTCCGGCGCCCCGGCTGAGCACCAGGCAGACGTGGTCGCCGGTCTCAGGGAGCACCGTGCGAACCCGGGTCCCGGGAATCTCGAAGAGTGTCCTCACACGCCCCTGCTGGACCTCGACCGCGCGGAGGCTCGTCCCATCCTCGATCAGCCACTCCCCGGTTCGGGTGACGCCGAGGAACCTGGAGGCCGCACGATCCGGCTGCCGTGGACGATCGAAGCCTGGGAGCGCCGGCCCCAGCACGTTCACCTGGCCGGAACGCAGGTCGCACGAGGCCGGGAGCGCGCCTCGCCGGAAGAGGAGCCGCTGGCCCTGGTACACGCCGTCCGCGGCCTTCTCCTCCTCGAGCACGGTCTTGAACCCTGGAACACGGAGGACGGCGAGTCCCTCGTCCCAGGTGAGGAGCAGCGAGGACCCATCGGGAGCGAACCGCGACCGGTACGGCCAGAGTTCGCGACGCGAGAGCGGCACCTTCGTCCCCACCCGACGCACCACGCCCGAGCCGTCCACGACGACGCTGGTCTTGCCGCCAGGTGCGACGAGGACTTCCTTCGCTCCCTGCGCGAACGGCCGCCTCACTCCCCGGTTCGGAGCCTCTACCAGCGTCACCCGCTCCGGCCCAGAGGCGCTCTCGGCTGCCTGCACCGCCCCGCCCCAGCAGGCGAGCACCAGCAACCACGTCCATCGTCCGAGGAGAGATCCGATCCAGTGCATGGGGCTGGGATACCACGCTGGGACGGCTGGCGCCCCACGGGCGTTGGGTGCCGTACTCAAGCCACACCGCGATGCATAGGATCGCCCCGATGAATGCGCCGGGCGGACGACGGCACTCGGCGCGTGGGAGGAAACCATGAGACGACTCTCTTCCGTGGCCCTGCTGGTGCTTCTGACCGCCTGCGACCCGGCGACCGCTTCCGACCAGCCCTCCGACACGGGCAAGGCGCAAACCGATGCCGCGGTGCCCCCAGTCGCGGATGCAGCCTCGGCCGCCGCCGACGCCTCCGTCGCGCCCTCCGATGCCGCCGCCGGACCGGTGGACGCCCAGGTCGTGGTCGCTGCCGACGCCAGCACGGCGGCCCCGGACGCAGGCGCACAGACCGGGCACGTCCGCCTCTTCGTCTCGACCGTCGAGCACTGCCCCGTCGAGTCCCCCATTCCGCCGGGCATGTCCGCCACCACCGCGACCGGGGCCAAGGCGGGGATCGTGGCCATCGAGCTGTTGCGCAAGCGGGACGATCCCTCTCCCGCGGCCCTGCCGCTGGGCGTGGCGCGGCTGGACGTGGACCTGAAGGCCGGCGGCAAGCTCGCGGAGGGCGAGGTCCCTGCCGGCACGTACACGCACCTCCGCTACGAGCTGGCGTGGGGCTCGCTCACCGTCCCGGTCCTGGCGCACCAGGGTGGCGGCGCCTACGCGGGGACCGCCGAGTTCGACGTCGCGGTTGAGTCGCACGTGGCCGCCGACGGCCGCAACCGCGTCCCGGGCGAGCTGGTGGTCCGGGTGAAGGTGATGGGGACGTCCAACACCCAGTTCGCGAGCGTCCAGCTCGACTGCCCGCTCTCGTCGGCGGGAGGAGTCGTCGACACCGGCACCGGCCGGCACTTCGTGACCGTGCCCATGCCCAAGGGCCCCCTGTCGGTCGCTGGCGGCGCGCGCCTGGACGTCGCGGCACAGTTCCCGCTGGCGAACACCGTCTCGTGGATCGAGCTGACGGGAGCGGGCTTCGCCACCGGCCAGCTGGACGTCGCGGGGATGGGCGGAGAGAAGCCCGCGCGGCTGCCCGTCTGCGAGCTGCTGCTCTCGGACCGGTGCGAGGCGGGCGCGAGGCCGCTCAGGACCGCGCCGGCGTGGCCCATCCCGGACTCGACGGTCGCCTGCACCGACGGGGCGGTCATCGCGGCGTGCCCGCAGGCCGGCCAGCCCTTCTACGGACAGGACGGCAACACCGTGATCAACCCGCCCAAGTTCACGACCACGAGCGAGACGGTGCGCGACGAGGTGACCGGGCTGCTCTGGCAGCGGCACTCGCCGCCCGAG
>CAZAIE010000070.1:5249-13919 GCA_964485035.1 uncultured Myxococcaceae bacterium
TACGACTGGTGGGGCGCGCGGGCCTACTGCGAGCAGCTCACGCTCGCGGGCCGCGACGACTGGACGCTGCCCAGCCGGGTGGAGCTGGCGACCATCCTCGACGTCGGCCGCTTCAACCCGACGTTCGACCCGGTGGTCTTCGCCGGGGAGCCGGCGGACTTCTACTGGAGCGCCTCGCCGGCCATGTTCAGCAGCCTGGCGTTCGGCATCCGCTTCGACCAGGGCTTCGTCTACGACCACGACCCCAAGGTGAGCGGGCGCGTGCGCTGCGTCGCCGACGGAAAGCCTGCGGCCGCGACGCCGCGCTGGGACATCCAGGCGGACACCGCCCTCGACAAGGCCACCGGCATCACCTGGAAGCGCGCCACGTACCCGGCGGCGACCTGGAAGGAGGCGCTTTCGACGTGCGACGCGCTGGAGCAGGCCGGCAAGACGGACTGGCGTCTGCCGACGCTCAAGGAACTGCTGGCGGTGGTGGAGGACACGGCACTCTCGCCCTGCATCGACCTCGGCGCCTTCCCGGACACGCCCGCGCAGTGGCTGTGGGCGTCGACGCCGGGGCTGGGGCCGACGAACTACGCGCAGACCGTGAGCTTCACGGACGGGTACTGCACGCCGGCCGCGGTGACCGAGAAGTTCGTGTTCAAGTGCGTGCGATAGGGCGCTGACCCGACCTCGCTCTCGGGAGCTGCTGGTCCTGAAGCAGATGCTGGAGGCCCGGACCTCGTCCCTGCGCTACACGCTGGAGCAGATCGTCGAGCAGGGACACAAGCGGGGGAACGTGGTCGTGGCGATCCCGCACTGAGGCAGCGCCGGGATGAGGGTGGCATGAAGACGCTCGTGCACATCGAGTCGGTCTCGCAGGTCCACCAGATGCTCGGCGACGAGCCGCCCAGCATCTTTCTGCTGCGCAGCTCGCCGCGCGCGCCGCTGACACCGCAGGTGCAGGTCCTGGACGTCTCCTTCGTCTCCGCGCTCTACACCGTCAGCCTCAAGCAGGGGAACGAGTGCGAGCTCAAGTACGGCCGCGAGCACATCCACTTCCACCTCATCGAGCGGGGGAAGAGCCTGCTGTTGGGATCCAACGAGACGGTGGAGCGCATCGCCTACGCGCTGGGGTTCGAGTACCCGCAGCACTTCTCCAAGCTCTTCAAGAGCCACACAGGGAGGTCGCCGGCCGAATACCGGCGCTGAGGACCGACGGCCACTGCCGTCTCCTCATCTCTCGACCCCCCGCTCCCTCACTTGGTCTCCGCTACGTGCTCGGCATTGGGCACGGAGGCCGGCAGCTCCGTCTCGCTTCGTTGGGTCGGCGTCGGCACGACGCCCGCCCGCTCGCACGTCCGACGCCCGCGGCCCGGAGGTCAAGGCCCTGCACCGCAGCGTGCTGCGGTGCAGCCGAGGCCACAGGACGGTCGACAGGCCTACGCCCGTCGCCGCCGGGGGAGCGCCAGCAACAGGCCGAGCCCGAGGAGCGGCACGAGCCCGCCGGTCCCTGAGCCGCACCCGCAGCCACCTCCGTCCACGTTCACCTCTCCCTTGATCAGCACCTTCACCGACGCGGAGGTCGCGGTCTGATCGCTGCTGTCGCTGAGCGTCGCGGTGATCACGTGTTCGGAGCCGGCGACGAGGCCCGCGGTGTCCCACTTCGCGGTCAGCGTCGTCCGGGTCGCGCTGCCGACCGACTTGCCGTCGACGAGCACGGTGAGCAGCTTCGCGGTGGCGCCCGCGCCCACGGTCCCCTCGGCGACGATGTCCACGACGCCGGAGACGATCTCGCCGCCCGCCGGCTTGACGATCTTCACCGTGGGCAGCTCGCTGGCCTCGACGGTGGTCTGCGCGGTCCCGGTCACCGAGGCTTTCACGGTGTCGGTCAGGGTCAGCGTCTGCGTGCCCGCGGTGGCGAAGGTCACCGACTGTCCCTGGAGCACCCCGGCCACGAACGCCGCCGGCGCAGGCAGCGTGGCCGCCGCGTCGGAGCTGGTGGCCTTGGCGGTCCCCACGTAGGCCGGGGTGGCGTTGCCGAAGGCGTCCAGCGCCCGCGCCAAGAACGTCGCCGCCTCGCCCGGCTGCACCGTCGCCGGCAGGGTGAGGGCGAAGCTCGCGGCCTCGGCCGGGCTGACGTCGAACGCCGCGCTCTGGGCGCCCACCGACGCGGCCGCTGCGGCCGCCAGCGTGTACCCGGCCCCGGCCTTGCGGATGGACAGGTCGTCGAAGGTGGCCACGCCCTGCACCAGCGGCCGCGTCGCGGTGCCGGTGAGGGTCGCCCCGGCTGCCCCGCCCTGCAGCGTCAGCGTGACCTCGCCGACGCGCTGGGTGAGCACCTGCCCGGTCGTGTCTCGCGCCTCCACCTTCACCGCCGCCAGGACGGCGCCGGCCACGGCGTTCGCGGGCTGGGCCGAGAAGGCGAGCACCGCCGGCGGGTCCTGCGTCACCTCGAAGGAGTCGCTGGTCGCCGCGGGCAGCCCGGTGATGGTTGCCGCGAGCATGTAGGTGCCCGGCTTGTCGAGCGTCAGGTCGGCGAACTCCGCCACGCCCTGCGCGGTCGCGGCCTGCGTCTGGCCGCCCAGGGTCGCCGCGTTGGGGTTCGAGGCCAGGCGCACGGTGATGGTCTCCACCGCATCGGCGATGGGGTTGCCGAGCGCGTCCACCACGCCCACCTTCACCGTCGCGAGCTTCTGTCCCACCTGGACGGTACCCGGCTGCGAGAGGAACGCCGGCGCAGCCTTCGGGCCGGCGACGACGTCGAAGGCCGGGCTCGCGAGCTCCGCCCGGCCGGCGGCGCTGGCGGTGAGCACGTAGCCCTTCCCTGCCTTGGCGATGACCAGGTCGGAGAAGGTGACCACGCCCGCCACCGCCGCGACCTTCGTGGTCCCGGAGGCGAGCGGCGCCGGGCCGGCGAGGACCAGCGTCACGGTGTCGCTGGCTCCCGTGGCGAGGTTGCCCGCGCTGTCCCGCAGCTCCACCTGCACCGGGCCCACGGGCTTGCCTGCCACCGTCGTCGACGGCGGGGTGCGGAACGCCAGGGTGGGCGCCCCGCTCGGCTGGACGACGAAGCTGCCGCTGGTCGCCTGCGCCAGCGCCCCGGAGGTCGCCTTCAGGGTGTAGGTGCCGGCCTGGGCCACCGAGAGGTTCACGAAGCGCGCGTAGCCGGAGACCGCCGCGACCTGGGTGGTGCCGGCGAGCGTCCCGCCCGCCGTCCCCTCGAGCGCCAGCGCGATCACCGGAGAGCCGGAGGTCACCAGGTTGCCCGTGGCGTCCTGCACCGCGACCTCCACGGTCTTCAGCGTCTGTCCCGCGGTCGTGCCCTGCGGCTGGAGGGTGAAGGCGAGCCGGGAAGCCATCGCGCCCACGTCGAAGGCATCGCTCACCGCGGCGGTGGCGCCCGCGGCGCTGGCGGTGAAGCGGTAGCCCGTACCCGCCTTGTCCAGGGAGATGCCCGGGAACGTCGCGACGCCGCCGCTGGGGGTGGCGGTGAGGGTCCCGAAGGCGGTCGCCCCGCCTGGGTTCGTGGACAGCGAGAGCGTCACCGCCGCGCTCGAGCTGGCGGGGTTGCCGGCCGCGTCGAGCAGCGAGACCTGCATCGCCGGGGTGATCGGCGCACCGGGAGCGGCCGCAGTGGGCTGGACCTTGAAGGCCAGGCGAGAGAGCGGGCCGCCGGTGATGGCAAAGGTGTTGCTGGTGACGGTCCCCAGCCCCGAGGCGGTGGCGGAGAGGGTGTAGCCGGCGCCCACCTTGTCCACCGAGACGTAGAACGTGGCGACGCCCGCAGCGGCGGTCCCGGTCTTGGTGCCGAAGAGGGTGCCGCCGGCGGGGTTCGCCGCGAGCGCCACGGTGATCGACGGCGGGGTCAGCGCGGTGAGGTTGCCCCAGGTGTCGTAGACCCCGACGCTCGCCGAGACCGGGGCCATGCTGGTCGCGTCGTTCGGCTGGAGGGTGAACCCCAGGCTGCGCGGCAGGCCGGCGACCACGGTGGTGGAGGCGGTCCCGGTGAGCCCGGGGAGCGCGGCGTCCGTCGCGGTCAGCGTCCGCGCGCCGGCGGTGACGAAGGTCGCGGTCAGGCCGCTGGCGACGCCGCCCACGAAGGCGGTGGGCGCCGGCAGCGTCGCCGCCGGGTCGGTGCTGGTGAAGCGCGCGGTGCCGGTGTACCCGGTCGCCAACGCCCCCGCCGCGTCGACCGCGCGCACGCCGAAGGTGGCGTTCGACCCGGCCGAGACCATGGACGACAGGTTCGCGATCTCGTAGCGCACCGCGCTCCCAGCGAGCACGTCAAAGGGGCTGCTGATGGCCCCGGTCAGCCCGGCCGAGGCGGCGGCGAGCGTGAACCCGGTGCCGGCCTTGTTCAGCGAGATGCTGAAGCTGGCGACCCCGGCGCTGGCCTGCGCGCTGGTGGTCCCGCCGAGCGTTGCGCCCGCGGGGTTGTTCTGCAGCGAGAGCGCGACCGTGGGCGGGTTGAGGCTGGTCACCCGGCCCGCGGCGTCGAGCACCGAGACCTTCACCGTCATCGCCACGTTGGTGGGCGAGTTCACCGGCTGGACCTGGAAGGCGAGGCTCTTGGGCAGGCCGGTGGTGACGGTGGTGGAGGCGTTCCCGGTGAGGCTGGCGTTGACCGTGTCGGTGACCGTCAGCGTCTGCGCCCCGGGGGTGTTGAAGGTGACGCTGCGGCCGGTGACCACGCCCGCGGAGAAGGTGGCGTTGGCCGGCAGCACCGCCGCGGCGTCGCTGCTCGCGAACCGCGCAGGGCCGGTGTAGCTGGTCGCGGTGAGGCCATTCGAGTCCACCGCGCGCACGTCGAAGGTGGCGGCCGTCCCCGCGGCGATCGACGCCGGGAGGCTGGTCACCTGGAAGCCCACCGCGGGCCCGGCGGGGATGGCGCTGCAGGAGGCGTAGGCGTCGGCCTTCAGCCGCACGTCGTCGACGTAGAAGCCCTCGCCGTCCTGGTAGGTGTCGCTCTTGAACTGGAAGGCGAACCAGGCGGTCTTGCCCTTGAGCGCGTCGAGGTTGACCACCACCTTGCGCAGCGAGCCGTTGGCGTAGGTCGTGGTCCCGTTCCAGCTCCGGTTCGTGGCGCCGTCCACCACGCTGTCGTAGCCGCCCGTGGAGATGTACGGCGCGGTCGCCGAGGCTGAGTCACCGATGGCGGTCCAGGCGCCGCTCGGGCCGGTGAGGTTGTAGGAGAGGTACGCCTGATCGTAGCCGGACTCGATGTCGTACCAGATGTAGAAGCTCAGCTCGGGGCCGACCGCCGCGCCGGCAATCGCGAAGCCGGTGGTCCCGCCCAGCACCAGGTTGGTGGTGGCGCTCGCGGGGTAGTTGCCGCCGCACGCGGTGCTCGCCGCGCCGATGCGGTACGCCTTGGTCGCCGACTGGTAGCGGCAGCCGGCGGTCAGCTGCGCGATGTTGGTGGTCGCCCCGGTCACGCTCCACCACGCGGTGGGGTTCGAGGGCCGGCTTCCGTCGAAGTCGTCCACGAACGAGGTGCCGCCCTGCAGCGGGCCCCAGGCGGTGGCCGAGCGCTGCACGGTGTTCGTCTCCTCGTGGGTCACGCCCGAGGTCTCCACGGCGCGGACCACGTAGTAGTAGGTCGTCCCGCTGGTCAGCCCGCCCGCGTCCGAGTAGCTGGTGCCGGTGACGCCGGTGGCGACGCGGTTGCCGGCCGCGGGGACGAAGCCGGAGGTGGTGCTGCGATAGACCGAGTAGCTGATCGTCCCGCCGCAGCCGGCAGTGGCCGCCGTCCAGGCGAGGTTGTTGGTGCAGATGGCCTGGTTCGCGCCGGTGGCCGTGGCGAGGCCGCCGAACGTGGGCAGGTACGTGCAGACGCCGGTCGCGAGGGCAGAGGCCTCCGTGGAGTTCGCCGACTCGCCACAGGCCTTGGAGCGGACGACGTAGTAGTAGCGCTGGCCGCCGGAAACGGTGGTGTCGGCGTAGGGCGAGGCAGTGAGGCCCTGGGCGAGCAGGGTGTACGGCCCGCCACTGGTGGTCGACCGGTAGACCGCGTAGCTCGCCGCGCCGTTCAGGGCCCAGGCCACGTCGATGCGGTTCGGGCCGTTGACCGTGGCGGTGACGCCGGTGGGGACCGCGCCCGCGGTGGCGCAGGAGTTGTAGACCACCAGCGCGAAGTCCTGGTCGGTGCTGGTGCCCGAGCCGGGGACGCCGTCGGAGGTGACGTTGGTCGCGGTGATGGTGATGGTGTAGCTGCCCGAGGTGCCCGCGGGCAGGCTCACCGTCTCCAGGTTGTTGCGCGGGTCGGCGGTGCCGCCGGTCTTCGAGTAGCGGGTGGTGAAGACGTTGCCCAGGTAGGTGTTCGCGCCCACCACCACCTTGAGGTCCAGGTTGTTGTTCCAGGCGTTGCCGGTGGTCGAGCCGGGGGCGTCGGTCCAGGCCAGCGTGACCACGAAGGGCTTGCTGGTGTCGCCGATGTTCCCGGTGAAGGTCCGGGTCTGGCCGGTGGCGGTGAAGGTGTTCGCCGACTTCTGGTCCTCGATCACCCGGGCCACGCCGTCGAAGGCGGTGCCGAGGTTGATGGCGCCCATGCCCTGGTTGTTGGAAGGCAGGGTGTCGTTGGCGTCGCTGCCGGTCATGTAGCGCGCGGAGTTGGCCAGGAAGGCCTTGGTCATCGCCGGGCTGGGCGGCGTCAGGCCCTCGTTGATGAACCACTGGCGCAGGAGCGCGGCGGCGCCGGCGGCCGCGGGAGCGGCGTGGCTGGTGCCGGTGGAGGTGGAGTACCACTGCTGGTTCTTGGGCCAGAACTTGGTGCCGTCGGAGAGGCCGCACACGCCCTCGGCGTTGAAGCAGGAGGTGGCCGTCCCGTTGGTGCCCGGGCTCGACGCCTGGGCCACGCCGCCGGAGATGTGCGAGCCGGGGGCGAGGACGTCCGGCTTGAAGCGCCCGTCCTCACAGGGGCCGCGCGAGGAGAAGTCGGCCACGTCGTTCGCCGAGTTGGCGCCGCTGTCTCCGGTCTGGCAGCCGTCCTCCTGGCCGAAGGCCTGCACGCCCTCCGCGGCGCCGACGCTGAGCACGTTCTTGCCGGTCGCGGGCGAGCCCACGGTCCGGCTGCTGGGGCCGGCGTTGCCGTTGGCGAAGACGATGACCATCTCCTGGTTGCCGCTGGCCGGCACCGACGAGCCCGAGGGCTGTGCGTCGCGGACCAGGAGGTCGTAGGACTGCGCCTCGGCGTCGTAGCCGCCCGCGTTGTTCGCGCCCCAGCTGTTGTTGCTGATGCGCATGCCGTCGCGGAACGCACGCGACTGGAGGCCCGCGTAGTTGGGGTTGGTGAACTCGGAGGAGTCGAAGATGGTGGAGGAGCCCAGCTTCACGAACGGCGCGATGCCCAGGCCGTAGTGGTAGCCGGACGAGTCCGCGTGCGGGAAGCCAGAGAGCGCGTTGTAACCGGCGATGACGTGGCCGTTGAGCGTCCCGTGGCCGTCGCAGCCGACGATGGTGCTGCCGGAGTTCGGGCTGCCCTCGAGGCGGGCGTAGACCACGCGGCTGGTGCCGGGGCGGGTGCCCGAGACGTAGAGCCCGAAGTGGTTGGGGTTGACCGTCCCGTTGTCCAGGCCGCTGTCGGTGACGTCCACGCCGAAGCCTGACGCCGAGAACTGCGCCTGGGTGAAGCCCTTCGAGGCGAGCCAGTTCAGGTAGTCGGGGGCCTTGGGGAGGTTGCCGGTGATCTCGCCAGCCATGATCATCCCCTGGCGCTCGTCGCGCAGCTTCGGCTGCGGCCGCGGGTGGATGGACACCACGTCGGCCCGCTCGGCCAGCGCCGGCAGCGCCTCTCGCGGAACCTCGGCCACCACGTTCACGTAACCGCCCAGGACCTGGAGCTTCGGGGCGGTGCGGCTCTGCTCGCGGATCATCGCGAGCGTCGGCTCGTTGGCCCCGGCGTCCTCCACCAGCTGGATCTGCACCGCGTCGCTCTTCACCGTGGCCAGCGAGTGCTGGAGCTTGTAGGCGGCCAGGTACTCACCCTTCCACTGCACCGCGCGGTGCGTGAGTCGCTCCAGCTCCGGGCCGGCCCAGACCAGGTAGGCGTTGTTGGGGATGTAAGACACGACCCGGACCCCGGCCTCGTCCAGCGCCGCCCGCCACTCCGGGCGGATGGGGCCCGCGAACTGCACCAGCGTCAGCACCTTCTTGCTGGGAGCCTGCATCAGCGGCTCGGCGAGGCGCGTGTCCACCCGCCCGGTGTTGAGGAGGATGCGGAAGTCGCCGTCCTGGGACTCCACCCCCGCGACCGTGGACAGGGCCCGAGCAGTGGCCGTGTCGGTCTCCACCACCTGGAAGGCGCCGTAGTCGGCGACCACCTGGACCTTCGCAGGAAGCTGCGACAACGCCGAGGAGGAGACCTTCAGCTTGTGGACGTCGAGCCGGGACTCGGGAGACTGGGGCGTGCAGGCGGCAAGGGTCAGCAGGACCGGCCAGAGGCGGGACGGGCGGAGGAGGGAAGCCATGGGGACTCCGGAAGGGGCGCTGGGAAGGCGCAGACGGCGGTAGAAGGGCCTGGCGCGCTCGGGCGCACACGCCTTCGCCATGAGACACCTGGGCAGCGAAAGCGATTGCGGGACGAGAACGGACCGGGAATCCAAGCACTTCGCCAAGGAGTTTGCACCCGCCGTCTTTGGGGGTGGCGGGCAGATCCCGCGTCGAGGGGGTGGCGGCACCGCGTCGGGA
>CAZAIE010000071.1:0-13889 GCA_964485035.1 uncultured Myxococcaceae bacterium
GCTCTCCCTGGCCAGCCAGCACGCCCCGCTGACGCCGGTGGTGGTCCTGGCCTCGTGCGAGAAGGAGGACGCCGCGCTCGCCTGCCTGTCCGCCGGGGCCTGGGCCTGCGTGCTCCGGGAGCACCTGACGCTCCTCGCCGCGACGCTGAGAGACGTGCTCGAGCGCAAGCGGCTGCGGGGCGAGCACCGGCTCGCCGAGGAGGAAGCGCGCGAGCGCGGGCAGCTCTACCGCCAGCTCTTCGAGGTTGCGGCCGTCCCGCTCTGCGTGGTGGAGCAGTCCGCAGGCACGCTCGACTTCAATGGCCGCTTCACGGAGGTCTTCGGCTACACCCCGCAGGACCTGCCCACCCTCGGCGACTGGTGGATGAAGGCCGTGCCCGACGAGCTCGCCCGGGGCAAGGCCATCGCCCGGTGCGAGAGCGTGGGACCGAACGGACAGCTCGGCCCGCTGGAGCTGGAGGTGACCTGCAAGGATGGGAGCCGCAAGGCCGTGGTCCTCAACGGCTCGGGGCTGGGCAGCGACGTGCTGCTCGCCTTCTTCGACGTCACCGACCGACGGGCCGCCGAGGACGCGCTCGAGCGCAAGGTCTTGGAGCTGGAGCGCTTCAACCGGGCCATGGTCGACCGCGAACTGCGCATCATCGAGCTGAAGCGGGAGATCAACCGGCTGCTCACCGCCACCGGGCAGTCCGCGAGGTACCGGATCGTCGAGTGACCGGGCGCGTCAGCGCTCCTCCTTCTCATCCTGCTCGTCGGGCGCAGAGACGAAGCCGTGCTCCGCCTGCTCCGGGCTGGCCTCACCGCCACGCTGCGCGGCCAGCGCCCGGTCCGCGCAGGACAGCAGCGAGGCGGGCGACACCCGGCACCCCCGCGCCGCGACGGCGATGCCAAAGGTGCACCGCAGGGCCGCGGGCGGCGTCCCCACGGGCGCACGGGCCAGGTGCTCGCGGATGCCGGCGCAGAGCAGCAACATCCCCGTCGCCTCGAGCTGCGGGCAGGCGAGGAGGAACGAGTCCTCGCCCCAGCGCGCGACCTCGTCGAACGGCCGCGCCCGCTCGCGCAGCGCCCGCGCCGCCGCCCGCAGCGCCTCGTCCACGCCTGCCCGCCCGTGCTGTCCGTGCACCTCGTGAAGCTGCTCGAGCTGCGCCAGCCCCACGCACAGGTTCTGGTGGCCGGCCTGCACCCGCTGCAGCTCGCGCTGGAGGTACTCGTCCAGGTGCCGCCGGTTCGAGAGCCCGGTGAGCGGGTCGCTGGTCGCGGCGGCCATGAGCGCGCGGTTCGACATGCGGGTGGCCCGGTGCGCCTCCAGGACCCGCAGGCCCACGCGTATTCGGGCCTCGAGCAACCGCAGGTCGCACGGCTTGCTCAGGAAGTCGTCTGCCCCCTTCCCCAGCATCGCGATGGCGTCCTCGGCCCCCTGCCGGCCAGTCAGCACGATCACGTAGCGCGCCAGGTCGGGCTCGCGGCGCTCGGCGTCGCGGACCTGCCGCACCACTCCCACCCCGTCCACGCCCTGCATCATCCAGTCGGAGACCACCACCGCCGACTCCACGTCCGCGACGGCCGCGAGCGCCTCCTTCCCCGAGGCGAAGAACTGCACGTCCCACTCGCCCTCGCGGGCGCGCAGGTTGCGCCGCAGCCCGGCCAGGAAGGTCTCGTCGTCGTCCACGAACACCACCACCGGACGCTCAGCCATCGCCCACCTCCACTCCCTGCACCTGCAAGCCCCACGCGCACCGCTCCCCCAGGGGACCCGAGCCCGGAGGACGGGTCCGGCTCACCACCCCGGGGCCTGCTCGACCCATGCTCGAAGCGCGCAAGCGGGCCGACCCGCCGGTCGATACCATTTGGGTCGTTCAACTCGATGGGGGGCGGAGCAATGGAGCGTCCAGACCCCGGAGGCCCGGCTTGACCCTGGACCTTCGCACCGTCTTCATCAGCGGGGCCGGCGTCACCACGCTGTGCGCGCTGCTCATCGCGTACCTCTGGTGGCAGCACCACAGCCACGCCCAGGGGCTTGGCCTCTGGCTGGCCGACTTCCTGTTGCAGGCGGTGAGCGTGCTGCTCATCGGCCTGCGCGGCGTGGTGGTCCCCGAGCTGCCCTCCATCCTCCTCGGCACCCCGGTGATCCTCGCGGGCACGGCGCTGCTGCACCAGGGCATCCGGCGATACCTGGGCCGGCCGTACGCCTTCTGGGTGGACGCCGGGGTGGTCGCGGTCGCCGCCGTCCTCCAGGCGTACTTCACGCTGGAGAAGCCGGACCTCGGGGCGCGCAACGTCCTCCTCTCGGCGGGGATGCTCGTCATCTGCGCCGAATGCGCCATCGTCGTGCTGCGATACCGCGACGAGTCCCTGCGCCCGAACACCCGGCTGCTGGGCCTCATCTTCGTCCTGTTCTGCGTGGTCAGCGCCGTCCGGATCGGCTTCAGCCTGGGCCGGCCGGTCGGCAACGACTTCTTCGCTTCGGGCTCGTGGAACGCCCTGGCCATGCTCGTCTACCACTCGCTGTACTTCGCCCTCCCGTTCGCGCTGGTGCTGCTGGTGACCCAGCGCGTCCAGGTGGAGCTCGCGCGGGACATCGACGCGCGTCGGCGGACCGAGCAGGCGCTGCGCGAGAGCGAGACCCGCTTCTTCCTCGCCTTCCAGAGCGCCCCGCACGCCAGCCTGCTCACCCGTCCGAGCGATGGGACCGTGCTCGCGATCAACGCCGCCTTCACCCGGCTGGTGGGCTATCGGGCCGAGGAGGCGCTGGGGAAAACCACCCTCGAGCTGGGGCTGTGGGCCGACGCGCAGGACAGGGAAGCGCTGCTCTCGAAGGTCGACGAAGCCCACGGGATCGACGGCGCCGAGCTGGTGGTCCGGCGGCGCGACGGCAAGCGGCTCACGACCCTGTTCTTCGCCCACCTCATCGTCGAGGGGGGGGCGCGGTTGCTGCTCTCGAGCCTCGAGGACGTCACCGACCGCAAGCGCGCCGAGGCCGCCCTGCGCGAGGCCCAGGAGCTGTTCGAGCTGATGCTGAAGCACACGCCCATCTACAGCTACATCAAGGAGGTCTCCCCCACCGAGAGCCGGGTGGTCCAGGCCAGCGAGAACTTCGCGCAGATGGTGGGGGTCCCAGGCTCCCAGATGATCGGCAAGACCATGCCCGAGCTCTTCCCACCCGAGTTCGCCGCGAAGATCACCGCGGACGACTGGGCGGTGGTGTCCGAGGGGAAGATGCTGGTGCTGGACGAGCAGCTGAACGGCCGCAGCTACACCACCCTCAAGTTCCCGGCCCGGCTGGGCGAGCGGGCCCTGCTCTTCGGCCACACCCTGGACATCACCGACCGCAAGCGCGCCGAGGACGAGATCCGCCGGCTGAACCAAGACCTGGAGGCCCGCGTCCAGGCACGCACCGAGCAGCTCGAGGCGGCCAACCGGGCGCTGGGGCTCCAGCGGGACGAGCTGGGGCTCTTGGCCGAGGAGCTGCGGGCGCAGAACGACGAGCTGGGGCGGCAGAAGGCCCGGCTGGCGGAGGCGCACCGGCTGCAGTCGAGCTTCCTCTCGAACATGACCCACGAGCTGCGCACCCCCCTCAACTCGGTGATCACGCTTTCCAGCGTGCTCGCGCGACGGCTCGCCTCGTCGATCCCCGCCGAGGAGCACGGCTACTTGGGGGTCATCGAGCGCAACGGCCGCAGCCTGCTCGAGACCATCAATGACGTGCTCGACTACGCGCGCCTGGAGGCGGGCCGGGAGCTCCCCCGCCCGGAGCGCTTCGAGCTGGCCCCGCTGGTCCAGGAGCTGGTGGCGATGCTCGAGCCGCACGCCCGGGAGAAGGGCATCACTCTCGCGGCGGTGCTGCCCGAAGACCTGCCCGCGCTCCACAGCGACCGGGGGATGTGCCGCCACATCCTGCAGAACCTGCTCGCCAACGCGGTGAAGTTCACGCACCAGGGCCGGGTCGAGCTGCGGGCCGAGATCGCCTCCGGGCGGGTGTGCGTCGCGGTCGCCGACACCGGCATCGGCATCGCGCCGGAGCTACACCAGGTCATCTTCGAGGAGTTCCGGCAGGCCGACGAGTCCACCGCGCGCCAGTACGGCGGCACCGGGCTGGGCCTCGCCATCGCGCGCCGCTACGCGACCCTGCTCGGCGCGACCATCGACCTGGCCTCCGTCCCCGGCCAGGGCTCCACCTTCACCCTGGCGCTGCCCGCCTCGCCGGACACCTGAGGAAGCCATGGAAAGACCCGCCCCCACCGTCCTGGCCATCGACGATCAGCCCGACAACCTGCTCACCCTCAAGGCGCTCCTGGAGGACGTGCTCCCAGGCATCACCGTGCTCACTGCGAGCAACGGGTCTACTGGGCTGGCGCTGGCCGCCGAGCGCGACCCGGACGCGGTGCTCTTGGACGTGGTGATGCCGGGGATGGACGGCTTCGAGGTCTGCCGGCGACTCAAGAGCGACCCGCGCACCGCGGAGATCCCGGTGGTGTTCCTCACCGCGCTGCGCACCGACCGCGAGAACCGGGTGAAGGCACTGGAGGTGGGCGCCGAGGGCCTGCTCAGCAAGCCGCTGGACGAGCTGGAGCTGGTGGCGCAGGTCCGCGCCATGGCCCGGGTGAAGCAGGGCGCAGTGCTGATGCGCGACGAGGCGCGGCGGCTCAAGGCCCTGGTCGCCGAGCGGACTTGGGAGATCGAGCAGGGGCGCCAGGCCGCACTCAACGTGCTGGAGGACCTGCGCGAGGAGAACGAGGCGCGCAAGCGCAGCGAGACCGCCCTGCGGGAGAGCGAGGAGCGCTACCGAAACCTGGTTTTGCACTCGCCCGACGCCATCCTCATCAACAACCAGGACCGGGTCACGCTGGTGAACCTCGCGTGCGTTCGGCTGTTCGGCGCCACGGCCCCCGAAGACCTGCTGGGGCGCTCGCCCTACGAGCTGTTCCACCCCGACTTCCACGCCCAGGTCCGCGAGCGCATCGCGGAGATGCGCTCCACCGGGGCGGCGATGCCGCCGGCCTTCGAGCGGATCGTCCGGCTCGACGGCCAGCCCGTCGACGTGGAGGTCGTCGGAGCGCCGTTCGCGTGGGGCGGCGCCCAGGCCATCCACGTCATCCTCCGGGACGTGACCGAGGCCCGCCGGGCGCAGCTGGAGCGCGAGCGGTTCCTCACCGCCCTGGAGCAGGCCGGCGACGCCATCGTCATCACCGACCGCCAGGGGGTGGTGCAGTACGTGAACCCCGCCTTCGAGCTGACCAGCGGCTACACCCGCTCCGAGGCCATCGGCCAGCGCCCCGGCCTGTGGCGCAGCGGCGCCCACGACCGGGCCTTCTACTCGGACCTCTGGTCCACCATCAACGGCGGGAAGACCTGGCGCGGGCGCTTCGTGAACCTGCGCAAGGACGGCACCCGCTTCACCGAGGAGGCCACCATCACCCCGGTGCGCGACGGGACCGGGGCCATCGTCCACTTCGTGGCGGTGAAGCGCGACGTCTCCGAGCGGCTGCGCATCGAGGCGCAGCTGCGCCAGTCCCAGAAGATGGAGTCCATCGGCCGGCTCGCGGGCGGGGTGGCCCACGACTTCAACAACCTGCTCTCGGTCATCCTCGGCTACACCACCATCGCCACCGAGCGGCTGCGCGACGGCGACCCGCTGCGCACCGAGCTGCTGGAGGTCTCCGCCGCCGCCGAGCGGGCGACCGGCCTCACCCGCCAGCTGCTGGCCTTCAGCCGGCTCCAGGCGCAGGAGCTCCAGGTCCTGGACCTGAACCGCGTCCTCGTGGACCTGGAGAAGATGCTGGGGCGGCTCATCGGCGAGGACCTGGCGCTGGAGCTCCACCTCGAGCCCAACCTGCCGACGCTGCGCGCCGACCGGGGCCAGCTGGAGCAGGTGGTGCTGAACCTGGCGGTGAACGCGCGCGACGCCATGCCCGACGGCGGGCGCCTGGAGCTGCGGACCTCCCGCGTGCAGGTCGCCCCCGGGGCCGAGGCCGCGGTGCCCGCGGGGGACTTCCTGGTGCTCGCGGTGCGCGACACCGGCACGGGCATGGCCCAGGCGGTGCTGGACCACCTGTTCGAGCCGTTCTTCACCACCAAGGAAGCCGGGCGGGGCACGGGGCTGGGGCTCTCCACGGTCTACGGCATCGTGAAGCAGAGCGGCGGCGCCATCACGGTGGAGAGCGCGCTGGGCCAGGGCTCGACCTTCCGGGTCTTCCTTCCCGTGGCCGGCGCCGAGGCCGGCCCCCACGTTAGGACTCCCGCGTCCACGGCCGTCCGCGGGACCGAGACCGTGCTGGTGGTGGAGGACGACGAGGCCGTCCGCTCCCTCGTCGCCCGCATGCTGGAGTCGTTCGGCTACCGGGTCATTGCGGCGAACGGGGGCGGCGACGCGCTGCTCGCCGTCGAGGAGCACCAGGGCCCCCTGCACCTGGTGCTGGCCGACGTGGTGATGCCGCAGATGAACGGCCGCGAGGTGGTGGAGCGGCTCCAGCGGCTGCGACCTGGGCTGCCGGCGCTGTTCATGTCCGGCTACACCAACGACGCCGTGGCCCTGCGCGGGGTGCTCAGCGCCGGGGTGCACCTCATCCACAAGCCCTTCAACGCCGAGGAGCTCGCCCGCCGCATCCGGGCCATCCTCGACGCGCCCGGAGGCAGGCCATGACGCCCCCCCTCTACCTGCTGGTGGTGGACGACACTCCCGGGTCGCGGGAGTACCTGGCCAAGGCCCTCGAGCGCGCCGGCTACGAGGTCGAGGTCGCCGAGAGCGGCGAGCACGTCCTGGAGCTGCTGCCGGGGCCCGAGCCGGGCCTGGTCATCCTCGACATCAACATGCCGGGCATCGACGGGTTCGAGACCTGCCTGCGGCTCAAGGCCACCGAGCGCTGGAAGGACGCCCCGGTCATCTTCCTGACCGGCTCCGACGACCCGGCGGAGCGGCTGCGCAGCTTCGAGGTCGGGGGGGTCGACTTCGTGCCCAAGCCGTACCTGCGCGAGGAGCTGCTGGCGCGGGTGCGCACCCACCTGGAGCTGCGGCAGCAGGCGGAGCAGCGGGCCCGGGAGCTGGCAGATGAGATCGCCCGGCGCGACGCGGCCGACCGGGCGCTCATCGAGCGCAACGCACTGCTGCAGTCGGTCATGGAGAGCACCTCGGACGCGATCTTCGCCGTCGACCCGAGCCTGCACTACCTGGCCTTCAACACCCGCCATGCGCAGGCCATGAAGCGGTTGTACGGGGTCGACATCGCCCTGGGCAGGAACCTCCCCGAGTGCACCGACGCGCAGACCGCGCCCGTCGCCCGCGCGAACCTCGGCCGCGCGCTGGCCGGGGAGTCCTTCACCGAGGAGTGGGCCTCCGACGCGCCGTTGGAGGAGCGGCTCTTCTTCGTCATCGACCGCCAGCCCATCCGCAGCACCACCGGGACGGTGCTGGGCGCCTCGGTCTTCGCCCACGACACGACCGCGCGCCGCCGCGCCGAGGAGTCGCTGCGCGAGCGGTAGGAGCAGTACCGCAGCCTGGTGGAGAGCCTGGAGGAGGTGGTCTTCTCGCTCTCGCCCCAGGGCGCCCTCCTCTTCGTGAGCGGCGCCGTGGCGCGCTACGGCTACCAGCCCGCCGAGGTGCTGGGCCGGCCCTTCCAGGACTACGTCGCCCCCGAGGACCTCGACGGCGCCCGAGCCGGGTTCGCGCGCGCGCTCGCCGGCGAGCCGGTGGTGCTGGAGGCGCGCGTCCTCGACACGCAGGGAGAGGCCCGCTGGACCCGCTGCAGCCTGCGGCCCACGGCCGGCGGCGCCGGGGTCAACGGCCTGCTCACCGACCTCTCGGCGCTGCGCTCCACCGAGGAGCAGCTGCGCCAGTCCCAGAAGATGGAGGCCATCGGCCGGCTGGCGAGCGGCATCGCCCACGACTTCAACAACCTGCTCTCGCTGCTGCTGGTCTACTCCGAGCTGGCGCTGCGCGGCCTGCGCGAGGGCGACCCCCTACGCGAGGACATCCGGCAGATCCTCCAGACCACCGAGCGCGCCTCGGCGCTCACCCGCCAGCTCCTCGCCTTCAGCCGCAGGCAGGTGGTGCAACCCGAGCTGCTGGACCTGAACCGGGTGGTGGGCGAGTTCGATGCGATGCTGCGCCGCGTGGTGGGCGAGGAGCACGTCTTCGCCTGCGCCCTTTCCCCCGCGTTGCACACGGTGAAGGTGGACGCGAGCCAGCTCGAGCAGGTGGTGCTGAACCTGGTGGTCAACGCGCGGGATGCGATGCCCCAGGGCGGGCGGCTCACCGTCGAGACCCGGAACGTGACCGTGGACGCGGCCTTCTCGGCGAGCCACTCGGGCGTCGCGCCCGGAGAGTACGTCGAGCTGTCGGTCGCCGACACCGGCTGCGGGATGGACGAGCGGACCCGGGCGCGCATCTTCGAGCCGTTCTTCACCACCAAGCCGCAGGGCAAGGGCACCGGGCTGGGGCTGCCCACGGTCTACGGCATCGTCGCCCAGGCCGGTGGCCACATCGACCTCACCACCGCGCCGGGGAAGGGCACCTGCTTCCGGGTCCGCTTCCCGCGCGCGGAGGGGACGCCGGCCCCGGCGCCCGCGCCTGAGGCGGAGGCCCCGTCGCAGGGTCCGGCCACGGTCCTGCTGGTGGAGGACGACGACGCCATCCGCCGGCTGGTCGCCCGGCTGCTGCACACCTCGGGGTTCCACGTGCTCTCGGCCGGCAACGGCGGCGAGGCGCTGCTCACCTGCGAGGCCCACACGGGGCCCATCGACCTGCTCCTGACCGACGTGGTCATGCCGCGGCTCAACGGGCGCAAGCTGGCCGAGCGGCTGGCGGTGCTGCGCCCCGGTCTCAAGGTCCTCTACATGTCGGGCTACAGCGACGCGACCATGGTCATCGAGCCGGGGATGCACTTCCTCCCCAAGCCCTTCTCCGCGAGCCAGCTCCTGGCGAAGGTCCACGCGGCGCTGAAGGCGGGAGGGGCGCGATGAGCCGGGGCTGCCGCGGCGGGTGCCCATGAAGCACGCAACCAAGACCACGCTGCGGGTCGTGGCCCCCTACGCCGTGTTCGCGGCGCTGTGGATCCAGCTCTCCGACGAGCTGGTCGCGACGGTGGTCTCGGACACGGCAGCCTTCGCGCGGCTGTCCACCTACAAGGGCTGGTTCTTCGTCCTCGTCACCTCGTCGCTGCTGGCCCTGCTGCTGCGCAGCCAGTTGCGTGACCGCCAGCGGGACTTCGACGAGCTCGAGGCCAGGATGGCTGGCCGCACGCAGGAACTGGCCGAGTCCAAGGCCTTCCTCGACGCCCTCATCGACCACCTCGCGAGCCCCGTCTTCTACACCGGCCCGGACCTGCGCTTTCGTGGCTGCAACCGGGCGTACGAGCAGTCCTTTGGCGTCCAGCGCGAGCAACTCGTCGGCAAGTCGGTGCTCGAGCTCGCGCACCTGCCTCCCGGCGACCGCGAGGCCTACCAGGCCGACGGCGCGGCGATGGTCGCCGCAGGCCGGACCTCGAGCCGCGATGCGGTCATCCCCTTCGCCGATGGCCGCCCGCACCAGACCCTGCACTCGGTGACCGGCTTCCGCCGTCCGGACGGCTCTCCTGGCGGGCTGGTGGGCATCATCGTCGACGTCACCCCGCTGAAGGAGGCCGAGGAGGCGCTGCGCGAGGCCAAGCACGCCGCCGAGGCCGCCGACCGCCTCAAGTCCGCCTTCCTGGCGACCATGTCCCACGAGCTGCGCACCCCGCTCAACTCGATCATCGGGTTCTCGGGGATCCTGCTGGCGGAGCTGCCGGGGAAGCTCAACCCGGAGCAGAAGAAGCAGCTGGGGATGGTCCGCGGCAGCTCGGAGCACCTGCTGGCGCTCATCAACGACGTGCTGGACCTCTCCAAGATCGAAGCCGGCGAGCTCAAGACCGTCGCCGAGACGTTCTCGCTGGACGCGTCGATCGAGCGGGTGGTCGAGACCGTGCGGCCGCAGGCCGTGAAGAAGGGGCTGGCCCTGCTGGCCGAGCTTCCGAGCGCGCTGGGCGAGGTGGTCAGCGACCGCCGGCGCGTGGAGCAGGTGCTGCTGAACCTGCTCTCCAACGCCATCAAGTTCACCGAGCAGGGACAGATCCGCGTCACGGCCAGCCGGGCCGACGGCCAGGTCAGCGTCGCCGTCGCCGACACGGGCCCGGGCATCGCACCGGCCGACCTCGAGCGGCTGTGGAAGCCCTTCTCCCAGGTCGACACCGGGCTGAGCCGGCGCCACGAGGGCACCGGCCTCGGCTTGTCCATCTGCAAGAGGCTGGTCGAGCACCTGGGGGGCAGCATCTGGGTGCAGAGCGAGCCGGGCCGGGGCAGCACCTTCGGCTTCCGCCTCCCGGCGCCAGGGGGTCAGCGATGAGTGGCCACAGGGTCCTCTACATCGAGGACAACGAGCAGAACTTCTACCTCGTGCAGTACATCCTGCAGGCGCGCGGGCACGAGGTGAGCTGGGCCCGCGACGGGAAGACGGGGCTCGACGACGCCATCCGCACCGCCCCCGACCTCATCCTCCTCGACATCCAGCTTCCGGTGCTCGACGGCTATGGCGTCGCTCGATCGCTGCGCGCCCGGACCGAGCTCGCGGCCGTCCCGGTCGTCGCGCTCACGTCCTACGCCATGCCGGGGGACCGGGAGAGGGCGCTGGACGCCGGCTGCACCGGCTACATCGAGAAGCCGATTAACCCGAACACCTTCGCCGACGAGATCGACGCCTTCCTGCGCGCGCGCGCCAAGGGGGCCTGATGGTGGCCACGCGAAGAGTCCTGATCGTCGATGACCTCGAGCAGAACCGCTACCTGCTCGTGTCGCTGCTCTCGGGGCATGGCTACGAGGTGACGCAAGCAGCGAACGGCGAGGAGGCCTGGGCGTTGGCGCAGAGCGCTCCCCCGCACCTCATCATCAGCGACCTGTTGATGCCGGTCCTCGACGGCTTCGAGCTGTGCCGGCGGTGCAAGAGCGACCCGCGGCTCGCCGCCGTCCCGTTCCTGGTCTACACGGCGACCTACACCGACCCCAAGGACGAGCAGCTCGCCCTCTCGCTTGGAGCGGACCGCTACCTGGTCAAGCCACAGGCCCCCGAGGTCCTCATGGAGGTCGTGCGCAACCTCCTCGAGGAGGCCGATCGAGGCCACCCGGCCAGGTCGGCCCAGGGGACCGAGAGCAGCCAGCTGCTCGCGCACAACCAGGCGCTCATCCGCAAGCTGCAGGACAAGGTGCAACAACTGGAGCGGGAGATCCGCCGGCGCGAGGAGACCGAGCTCGCCCTCCGGCAGGACGTCACCGAGCGCCAGCGCGCAGAAGACGAGATCCGCCGGCTGAACCAGGAGCTGGAGGCCCGCGTGCTGGGCCGGACCGAGCAACTCGAGGTCGCCAACCGCGCGCTCGGTCAGCAACGCGACACGCTGGAGCGGCTGGCCGGGGAGCTGCGCGCGCAGAACGACGAGCTGGGCCGGCAGAAGGCTCGGCTCGCGGAGGCGCACCGGCTCCAGTCGACCTTCGTCTCGAGCATGACCCATGAGCTGCGCACGCCGCTGAACTCGGTGATCACGCTCTCCGGCCTCCTCTCCCGCCGGCTCGCGTCGTCCATCCCGGCAGAGGAGCACGGCTATTTGGACGTCATCGAGCGGAACGGGCGGGGCCTCTTGGAGACCATCAACGGAGTGCTCGACTACGCACGACTGGAGGCCGGCCGCGAGCAGCCGCGCCCCGAGCGCTTCGAGCTCGCCCCGCTGGTGCAGGAGGTGGCGTCCATGCTCGAGCCGCAGGCCCGGGAGAAGAGGCTCGAGTTCGCAGTCGTGCTTACCGAGAGCCTCCCCGAGGTGCACGCCGACCGGGGCATGTGCCGCCACATCCTCCAGAACCTCGTCGCCAACGCGGTGAAATTCACGCACCAGGGCCGCGTCGAGATCCGGGCCGACGTGGCCTCGGGTCGGCTGCGCATCGCCGTCGCCGATACCGGCATCGGCATCGCCCCGGAGCTGCACCAGGTCGTCTTCGAGGAGTTCCGCCAGGCCGACGAGTCCACCGCGCGGCAGTACGGCGGCACAGGTCTCGGTCTGACCATCGCCCGCAGGTACGCCACGCTGCTCGGCGCCACCCTCGAGCTCTCCTCGGTCCCCGGCCAGGGCTCGACCTTCACCCTGTGCCTGCCGTTTGCGCCCAAGCCCTGAGGAGAGTCATGGAACGCAGCTCCGGAACGCTGCTCGCGAAGGCGGTGACACGATGATCCGCTGGTGCGCCTACTGCCAGCGCTACCTGGGCGAGGCCGAGCCGTACGAGGACTTCTCGCTCACCCACGGCGTCTGCCCCGCGTGCCTCGAGGGCGGCGCCGTCCTCGACCCCGCCCTGCCCGACCGCGTCGAGCCGCTCAAGGCCTTCCTGTCGCGCGTCGCGCACGCCGGCTCGAACCCGAGCGCAGCTCCGGCGCTCCTGGAAGAGGGACGGGCGCTCGGGGTCCCCTGGCTCGACCTGCTGATGGGCATCGTGCAGCCGGCGCTCTACCAGATGGGCCTGCGCTGGAGCACCTCGCTTGCGTCCATCGCCGAGGAGCACCGGCTCACGGCAGTGTGCGCCTCGCTCATCACGCTGGTGGCCGAGGCCCAGTCGGGCACGGCCCACCTGCGGCAGTCGGCGACCCCGGCGGCCCTGCTGGTGAACGCCGAGGACAACTTCCACACCCTCGGCGTCCAGATGGTCGAGGTGGCGCTCTTGGCCGCGGGCGTCCCGGTGTTCTGCGTCTACCCCGGCCTGCCGGCACGCGAGGTCGCCGCCCTGGCCGCCTCGCTGCGGCCGAAGGTGGTGGGGGTGAGCGTGGCGCTCCCCGGTCAGCTGGACTCCGTGCGCGAGCTGGCCTCGCGGCTGGACCGGCAGGAGCCGCGGCCCACGCTGGTCTGCGGCGGGTATGGGGTGCGACGGCTGCCCGACCCGAGGTCGAGCGCGGGGTTCAGTCTGTGCAGGAGCCCCGCGGAGCTCCTGCGCCTCCTGGCGTGAGCTAGCCCAGCGCCTCCGCGAGGATCCGCTCCAGATCCTCGTGGTTGACCGGCTTCGAGAGGTAGGCGTCGAAGCCGTGCGCGAGGATCTGCTCGCGGTCCCCGGTCATCGCGCTCGCCGTGACGGCCACCACGGGCACGTCGGCGAACGTCGGGTCTTCCCGCAGCGCGCCGAGGACCTGGACCCCGTCCAGCACCGGGAGCGCGATGTCGAGCAGCACCAGGTCGGGCTGGTGCTTCTTCGCCTGCTCCAGCCCCTCCCGGCCGTCGGTGGCGGCGACCACGCGGACGTGCTGCGGCAGCAGCGCCCACAGCGTGCGGAGGTTGTCCGGGTTGTCCTCCACGATGAGGACGACCGGGCTCTCCTTCCGCGGACGCCTGCGGCCAATACGCTTGGGCTCGGTCTTTGCCGTTGTGCTTGCAGGCGCGCCGAGCATCTCGGCCACGGTGTGCAGCAGCCGCTCCGGATTCACGTCGCCCTTCTGGATCAGCTGGTGGATGTGGTTCCCGGTGAGGAAGCTGAGCTCCTCGCGCGACACCTCCTTGGCGGTAAGGATCAGCACCGGCAGTCGGCTGGTCTCGGGCCGTCCCCGCACCTCGCGCAGCACCTGGAAGCCGTCCACATCCGGCATCGTGAGGTCCAGGATCATCGCCTGTGGAGGCCCCAGGGCGACGCGGTCGAGCGCCTCCTTCCCGTTCCGCGCCACCTCCACCTGGTAGCCATGGCCGCGCAGCAACTCGGTGAGCTGCACGATGGCCGCCTCGGAGTCCTCCACCAGCAGCAGCGGCTGCCCCGTTGTGACCTCGACAAAACGCGCGCGAGCTTCATCCTGGCTCCTGGAACGCGGGGTCTCGCCGGTCAGCGCCCCGGTCAGGGTATCGAACAATCGAGCCGGGGTCAGGGTC
>CAZAIE010000072.1:0-3889 GCA_964485035.1 uncultured Myxococcaceae bacterium
CCTCTTCTGCGGCGAGTGCGTGCCTGCGTGCGCGAAGGGCGCGCTCTCCTTCAGCCGGGACTACTCGCTCGCGGCGCGCACGCGCGAGCACCTGGCCGACGGGTTCACCACGCGCACCGCCGCGGCCCTGGACGCCCGCGCGAAGTCGCTCTTCGGCCACTCGCTGAAGCTGCGCCAGGTGAGCGCGGGCGGCTGCAACGCCTGCGAGGCCGACTGCAACGTGCTGGGAACCGTGGTCTTCGACCTGGGCCGCTTCGGCATCCAGTTCGTGGCCTCCCCCCGCCACGCCGACGGGCTGCTGGTGACCGGGCCGGTCCCGGAGAACATGAAGCTCGCCCTGGAGAAGACCTGGGCCGCGGTGCCGTCGCCGAAGCTGGTCATCGCCGTGGGCGCGTGCGCCATCGCCGGCGGGCCGTTCGAGGGGCACCGCGAGGTCGTCGGCGGCGCGGACAAGGTGGTCCCCGTGGACCTGTACGTCCCGGGCTGCCCGCCTCACCCCATCACCATCCTCGACGGGCTGCTGCGCCTGCTGGACCGCCGCGGCGGATAGCCCGTGACGGGGATTCTCCCGACTCCCGGCCCTGGGACAGCCGTGCCATAGAAGGTGGGACCTACCCTCCCCGAGGCACCATGTCCCTCGCCCGCCTCCTGCCGCTGGTCCTGCTGCTCTCGGCCTGCCCCTCCAAGGCCCCGGTCGTCCCCGCCGGGACCTGCACCGGGGACGAGGACTGCACCGGGGACCAGAAGTGCCGCAACCAGCGCTGCACCTCTCCCACAGTCCCCGACGCGGGTCCCGCGACCTGCACCCCCGAGTGCGCGCCCGGCTCGCTGTGCCTCAAGGGCGCCTGTTACCCCAAGGTCTGCCGCGACGACGTGTGCCGCACGGGGGAGTTCTGCGACGCCAACGCCTGCCGGCCCGAGGCCTGCGCAGGCGTGGTCTGCGAGGCCGACGCGCAGTGCGCCGACGGCCGCTGCCTCCCCCGCGCGTGCGGCGGCGGGACCTGCAAGGCGCGCGAGGTGTGCGTGGAGGGCAAGTGCACGGACCGGCTCTGCGTGGGCGTGGTCTGCGCCGCGGGCCAGGCCTGCCTCGGTGGGGCGTGCCACGAGCAGGCCTGCGTCGCGGACTGCGGCTCGGACCGAGTGTGCGTGGGCACCGAGTGCGTGGAGGAGATCTGCGTGGGGGTGAGCTGCCCCACCGGGCTCGGCTGCGTGGGCGGCCGCTGCGTGGTCACCGACTGCGGCGCCTGCACCGACTGCAAGGACGGCTGCGGGCACCCCTGCGACGAGGGCGGGAGCTGCTTCGGCGGCGGGACCTGCCGCTCCGGCGAGTGCTCCTGCGGGGACTGTAGCGGGTGCACGAACGGCTGCGGCATCGCCTGCAACGAGGGCGGCGCCTGCGGCGACAACCAGCTCTGCAAGACCGGGAAGTGCCAGGCCTGCACTGGCTGCACGAACTGCAAGGACAGCTGCGGCAAGCCCTGTAACGAGGGGAGCAGCTGCGGGACGAACCTGCTCTGCAAGACGGGCCGCTGCGTCTCCGCGGGCTGCACCGGGTGCACCGCCTGCAAGGACAGCTGCGGCAACGCCTGCAACGAGGGCGGGTCGTGCGGCGCGGGCCAGGTCTGCTCCTCCGGGAGCTGCGTCGCGGCGCCGTGCAGCGGGTGCACGAACTGCCAGGACAGCTGCGGCAACCCCTGCAACGAGGGCGGCGCCTGTGGCTCGGGCCAGGTCTGCAGCGGCGGGACGTGCGGCACCCCGACCTGCACCGGCTGCACCGACTGCCGCGACAGCTGCGGCCGCCCGTGCAACGAGGGCGGCTCCTGCGGCGCGGGGATGACCTGCAACTCGGGCGCCTGCTCCCCGGTTGCCTGCTCCGGGTGCACGAACTGCCGTGACAGCTGCGGCAACGCCTGCAACGAAGGCGGCTCGTGCGGCGGCAGCGGGTCGTGCGGGAGCTGTGCCTGGAGCGACGACTGTGATGAGCGGGCGAGCGGGACCAGCGGCGCCTACGAGTGCCGCAGCGGCTCGTGCTCGTACGTGACCTCGAGCTGCAACTGCACCCGCGACACCGACGGCGAGGACTGCGAGGGGCGCGTCGGGTGCTGCGACTTCGCCTCGTACTGCGACTACCCCAAGCGCTGCGCGGCCGGGACCTGCTCGCAGTCGTTGCCGCAGGTCTGGCACGACTGCCCCTCGGGCCGGCACTGCGAGGGCGCCGGCGAGTGCGTCGCGGACATCTCGTGCAACCCCTGCAGCAACAACTACGGCTGCATGCGTGCCCACTTCACGGCGTGGCACCCGGACTGCACCTACGAGGTCCGCACCTCGACGCCCACGTACACGCGGGACTGCGCCTGTCCGAAGCGCCTGGGCGCCGGCGGCGGGAACGACGACACCTGCAGGACGTGCCCCTGAGGGAGGTACGATCCGAGCCATGACCGCCGCCGCCGCCACCCTGCTCCTGCTGCTCGCCGCGCCGCCCGCCGCCGGGAAGGACCCGCTCGCGCCCATCCGCGCCCGCTACGAGTGGGCTGAGGCCCAGGAGAAGGAGGGCGCCCTCGAGTCGATCCGCACGGAGATCCAGACGACCAAGCCGGCCATCGGCCCCCAGCGACGCGAGCTGCGGTTCAGCTTCTCGAGCGAGCACGGAGAGAAGGGCGCGACGCACGAACTGGTCCGAGTCAGCGTGGACTACCACGTCGCCGCGAGCGTGCAGGTGCACCTCGAGTACCTCTTCGCCCCCGACGGGAAACTGGTCTTCCACTACCGCAAGGCCACGGGGATGGAGTGCGGCGAGCGCCGCTACTACCTCCAGGCCGGCCAGCTCATCCGCCTGCGCTCGAGCGGTGCGGGCGAGTGCCTGGAGGACGCCTCCCGCTACCCGAACGTGGACAAGGGCTCGAGCTTCTCCCAGGAAGAGCAGAAGGAGACCGCGTCGCTGCTCAAGGAGGCAGCGGTCTATCGCGCAGGCTTCGCGCAGTTCCTGAAGCTGGACGAGATGTGATCCGAGACGACCACCGTCACCGGCGCTGCCTGTCTAGCTGCCTTCCCGCGTTGGCTGCGCCACTCACACCTTGTGTGGTACTCCATGCCGACCATCGGAGGGAATGCCATGCACCTTGGAGTGGTCGCCGCCGTCCATCTGTTCCTTGCGGCTGGTGCGCAACCTGCGGACCCAGCCGACGCCACGCGCAGGAAGGTCCAAACCTACCTGGTGTTGGCCGCGGACCTCTTCCGCACCGGCGATTTCGAGGGCGCCCTCGCTGAGCTTCGCCGCGCCGAGTCACTTCAAGGTCTTGCGAGTGTCCGGTTCAATATCGCCCGCTGCCTGGAGGAACTGAACCGACCGGAGGACGCCCTCCAAGCGTTCGAGCACTATCTCGCGACCCCAGACGAGACCACCGGCGCCGAAACCCAGCGGCGCCGAGCGAAGGAGGCCGTCGCCAAGTACGAGGGCCAACTCTACGGCGGCCTCGCGATCACGTGCTCGCTGGAGGGCACCGAACTCTCGATCAAGGGCGTGACCCCTGCCCTGGTGCGCTGCCCACACACCACAGCCCGACTGAAGGCCGGTCGCTACATCGTAGAAGCGTCGCGACGAGGGTCGGAGGCCGTCTCCGTCACCGCAATCGTGGAGGCAGGGAAGCAAGCCTCGATTCAGGTCGTGTTCCCAACGCAGCGTCCAGAATCCGCCCAGCCTCTCGCAGTCCCCAGCCTTCAACCGACCGCCGTAGACGTCCGCTCCCCTGCTGCCAAGACGAAGAAGATCGCCGGAATCGCGTTGGTCGCAGCCAGCGGCGTCGCGCTCGCGACAGGCATCGGATTGGGCGTCGCTGCGAGTGACAAGGCGAGCCAGGCACGCGCGAGCCTGTGGCTCGACACCAGGGAG
>CAZAIE010000072.1:3899-13818 GCA_964485035.1 uncultured Myxococcaceae bacterium
GGAGTATGACGACGCGGTCTCCGCGACCAAGAGCCTGGGGATTGGAGCCGACATCTGCTACGGCCTCGGGGTTGCGACTGCCATCGCTGGAGTCGTTCTGCTGGTGGTGGGAGAGGACCCCGCTACCACATCGGCGAAGGCCTCGAAGGCAATACCCAATCCAACCGTTTCGGTGAGCCCCCTTCGCGACGGGGCAGCCCTTCTCGTCCAGGGATCCTTCTAGTCATGCCACTGCGCATCCTCTTCCTCGCCATCGCGACGGCAGCCACTGGCTGCTCGGTGCTTCTCGACACCGAGAGGCCCGTCGAAGTCCTCATCATCAAGGGGAACGCGTGTGGGAGCGGGCCCGACCCGTTGCTGGACGTCACGCACCTCAGGCGTCGCGTCGTGAATGCCACGCGATGTTCTGCACCCAACACGGAGGGCAACAGGGTGTGTGAGAACGATGGACACCCCTGCGAAATCGACAAGGAGTGCGGCTTTGGCACGAAGGTCCTGGACCAGGTGAGTGAGGTGGGTGCCGTCGTCCCGTTCTCCGGCCAACTCCCCACAGACGTTCCACTCGAGGTCCAGGTCACAGGCTTTGCCGGGGCACCGCCCGCCGGGACGATTCTCAGTTACGGCCGGTCAGCCACGTTCCGCATCTCCGCTGAGAGGGCAAAGCCCCATGAGGCGGTGGTGTTCCTCCGCGCGGTGGAGAAGTTCTCGCCGATCGCGGTCAAGGACTCGGCCTCGTGCGCTCGATTGTCAACGCCGCGCGCTGGTCACACCGCCACGCTCCTCGCCGACGGCAAGGTCCTCATCGCGGGCGGCTTCGATGCCACGGGAGTCTCTGCGACCAACCTGAAGAACCCGCTCTACTGGACCTACAAGGACTCGGTGGAGATTTTCGACCCCGTGACCGGCCAGGTGGAGACGGCGACCCCGGCCATGAACTACGGCGGTCTGAAGGCCCCGCGGGCTTTCCACACTGCGACGAAGCTGACGACTGGCCAGGTTCTGATCGTGGGAGGCGAACTGGCGGTCACCCAGTCCACTGGCGCCTCTCCTGTCATGGCCTCCCAGAACCTCACGCTTCTCTTCGACCCCACCATCGAGGGCGGCGGCGGCTGGGTCGCGCAGGCCACCAAGGTCAGCCGGTCGCGGCACGTCACCGTAACCGAGCAGACCGGCCGCGTGCTGCTCTTCGGCGGGCTCTCCTGGGACAAGAGTGCCACCCCGAGGTACGTGCCCTACTTCCAGTGGTACGACCCAGAAAGCAACCTGTTCACCCGGTCCCCAGAGGCGAGCGACTCCTCCGACGTCACCGCGCATGGACACGCTGCGACCCAGCTCTACGGCGGCAAGTACCTGGGCGTGGTGGGCGGCGACATGGAGGACGCGAATAACGTTGGCAAGCTCGCGCGCGAGACGGGTATGCGCATCCTCGAGTACCGGGACGGGAAGATTCAGCCCAAGGTGGATATCGCCCTCACCGTTCCTCGCACCGGGGTGGCTGTGGGCGGGCAGGGCTCGCGCTACCTAGTCATCGGCGGCTACACCTCGCTGCAGCCAACGCAGTATTGGGACCTGTTCCCGGCGGTGGCTCCGAGCGCTCTCTTCTCGGGCACCGACATCCTCAACCTCAGGGGGACGGAAAACCTTCCGCAGCGCCAGGACGGGCCCTCGCTCTCCGACGTGGGGCGCGCGAACATGTGCGCCGCCACCCTGGGCAGCCGGGTGCTGGTCACCGGCGGGCGCGGGGGGCGGTCGGCGATCGAGTCGGTGAGCAACGTGGGCTTCTTCGAGGACGACGGCAACCCCGACGCGGAGGCGGCCTTCAGCTACACCAAGGGCGACCCGATGGCCGAGCCGCGCTTCTTCCATACCTGCACGGTGCTGGCGGACGACTCCGTGCTGGTGACCGGGGGCGTGCAGGAGAAGGGCGGGACGTTCAAGGCTATCGACGGCATGGAGATCTTCGTCCCCCGTCCGACTGAGTGACTTTCGCGGGGCGCGGCCCTTCCCTCCCCGTGCGTCCCAACGCCCGACATGACCGCCGCGGCGGCTCGCGCTACAACCGCACCATGCCTGCACGCCCGCTGCTGCTCCTCCCGCTCCTCGCCGTCGCCTGCGCTGGGATGGTCGAAGGTCCCGATGACGCCCCCGACACCGGGGCCGACGTGGCGGATGCCCGCACGGCCGGGCCGGATGCTGGAGCCGTCCGCTCCGACTCCGGGACGGCAGTGGACGCAGGCACGGATCCCCAACCCGATGCCGGCGCGCGACCGGATGCCGGCGCGCGACCGGACGCCGCCCTCGCCGGCCCCGATGCAGCCGCGACCCCGGTCGATGCCGGCCCCCTGCCCTGCCCCGCTGGCCGGACCTGCGTGAGCACGTTCCCCTTCGGGGAAGACCGCGACACGGCCACCTCGCCGCTGTCCTCGTTCGACACCTACTCCTGCAGCACCGTCAACGAGGGCGGCCCGGAGATCGTCTACCAGGTCGAGGTCCCCGCCGACGGCTTCCTCAGCGCGGCGGTCCGCGAGGCCGACAGCGTCGACGTGGACGTGCACATCCTCTCCGCGCTGAACCCCACCGCCTGCGTGGACCGCGGCAACTTCCACGCGCGCGCCGACGTCACGCCGGGGACCTGGTTCGTGGTGGTGGACACCTACGTGAAGTCCGGCGTCCCGCAGGCCGGCGCCTTCCACGTGGACATCGGGTTCGTCGAGCCCTCGCGCGGCGCCTGCGCGATGCAAACCGGCACCATGCCCCGCGTGAACGACGGCGGCGACCACCTGGCCATGCCCGCCACCGGCCCGATGGTCCTCGAAGCCCACCTGGTCACGCAGGAGGAGTGGTACCGCCCGGCGTCGGCACGGGAGCACCTCGACGAGCACTACGCGCGCTCGCAGGCGCGCACCGGCCTCGTGATGCACCGCGCGGAGGACTGGGCGCCGCTCGAGGGCGGGACGTTCTACGGCTGCGGCATCGGCGACCCCAAGAACTTCCCGGTCGTCGACGAGGCCTGGTACGTGAACATGTACTGGACCAGCGCGGCGCGGCCGGCGCGCGGCACCCGGATGATCCTGCGCAAGCCGGGCACCTCGCGCGCGGTGGTGGTCTCCGCGGGCCACGAGACCGGCCCAGGCGACCTCGCGAAGATCGGCGGAACCGGCGAGGAGGCGCACTTCTACCTGGGCTCGACCGGGGACCGCACGGCGACGCTCGGGATCGCGGTGGATCAGTCGCTGCCCTTCGGCCCGCGGGTCTGCGAGTAGCTGCCGGACCGGCTCACTGCTTGGAGTAGCAGGCGCCGGTGCAGGTGCCGCAGGCGTCCGCGTACGTCCCGTAGCCGTACTTGATGCGCTTGAAGAGGCCGGTGGTGTCGACGCACTTGCACGCGACGCTCGTGGTCGGGCACGGCTCGGTCGTCGAGTAGGAGAAGCCCGAGCCGCTGCAGGCCTTCTTCTGGACCTCGACCTCGCTGCTGCTGAGCGCGTGGGAGTAGTAGTCCTCGGCGCAGGTGGTCAGCCCCGACGCGGTGTACGTACACGCACCGGCGAGCACGGACGCCGAGGCCCCACCGCACGCCGCCGCGGCATCCAGCGGAGTCCCGCCCGCATCGCTCGGGTCGTCCTTGCTCGCCCCGCAGCCCAGCGCCAGCACCACGGCCACGACGGCTCCCAGCCTGCTTCGGTTCATGACTTCCCCCCTTCGCGCCCGGATGCGGGCGTCCCGACTTGCCGGCGCCATCATGGATCCGTCGCCGCATTTTCGCGCGCGTGAGGCGCCTCCCAACCTGGCCGAGCCGTGGAAGTGGGAGCAGCGAGGAGTTCGATGCAGGAACCGCCGACGCTGGAGAAACCCGTTGGACCTGCTCGAGCAGTCAGCGGCGTCATTGGGACCGGAGGGACGATGAACCTGCGGACGCTCATCCTTGGAGGTCCCCGAGTCATCGGGGTCCTCGCTGGCGCACTCGCAGCTGGCGCCTTGGTTTCCTGACGGCCGACGAGTCTTCTCTCCGGGTTAGAGTCCGCCCATGCGACTCCAGGCTCCCCACTGCCCCTCCTGCGGCGCCCCCATCGAGGTCCCTCCCGGGGCGGCACGGGTCGCCTGCGAGTACTGCGCGGCGACGCTGGTCGTGGAGAGCGAGCGCATCAGCGCCCACCGGATCGCGCCGGCGGCGCCGACCGAGCGCGAGGAGACGCCCCTCTTCCCGGAGCCCGACCCGACGCTGTGGACGAAGGAGGCGCCGCGCTTCGAGCTGTCCACCGTCGAGCAGAAGGTCCCCGGAGCAGTGCCCGACGTCTTCGCCGGGGTGGACCTCGGCGACGACCGCTTCGCCCTGGTCTCGCTGCGCACCGTGGACCGGGAGGGCGCTCCGGTGAAGGTGGCGCTGGAAGGGGCGTTCGCGGCGCTGCGGACCTCGCTCGAGTCCGACGGCGACCCGGGACTGGCCGCCAACCTCGCCCTCGAGACGCTGTGCAAGAAGCCGTTCGACCACCGGCTCGAGTGCGCCATCCTCCTCTTCGAGCCGCGGCACATGCGCGTGACGCCCTACGGCGCGGGGGCCGAAGGCGCGACCTGGGCCTCCGGCGAGGAGGGCCGCAGCATCACCCTCGACGGCCACCGGCAGGCCCTGGAGCGCAAGGTGCTGCGCGAGGCCGGGGACGCGTTCCACAACGGGCGGCCCGTCTTCCTGGCCTCGGGCGACCTGGTGCTGCTCCCGTCGCCGGGCTTCGTCGGACGTGGCGGCAAGGGCTACGGCGACGGGCTGCGATGCCTGTACGACGTCGCCAACGTACACCTCGGCGAGGAGCCGCTGCGCGTGGTGACCCTGGCCAAGAACGCCTTCTGGGAGGACTTCCAGAAGCACCGCGAGAGCCGCCCCCGCCCGGTCGGCGACGTGCGCCTCGCCGCGGTCCGGGCCATCCCGCCGCCGCTCGCTGCCTCGCTGCCCGCCGACCTGACGCCGACCCCCCTGCGCTCTCGCCGCTTCGACCTGTCGCTGCTCATGAGGCCAGCCGACGCGGTCCGGCTGATCCCGCTGCACGGCGAGCGCCAGGTGGCAGTCTGGCTCTCGCCCGTGCGGGGCGCGCTCCCACAGGGGGCGATGGACGCGGCCTGCAGGGCGGTGACCGAAGTGCTCGACCGCAAGGATCACGGCGACAACGAGAACCCGCGGCAGGCCGGCCGCGACGCCTACCAGCGGATGGAGCTGAGTCCCGACCAGGTGCGCATGACGGTGGTCCAGCTGCTCGACCAGCACGAGCGGGTGAAGTACTTCCGCGCGGGGTTCAAGCATCCCCTCGCGCTGGGCAACCGCGGGGTGAAGACCAACGGGATGCAGCAGTTCGACGAGGACGGCGAGGCTACCGTCCACGAGGGCCACCGCCTCTTCTTCCCCGGAAGGCTCGAGTACGAGGGCGAGCACTCCACGGCCGCGCAGCTCGCAGCGGCCTGGGTCGGAGGAAAGACGTCGCGGCTCTACGAGGCGCTCTCGTCGCACTGGAAGACCAAGAAGACCGGGGCAGCGCTCGAGGCGCTGGCCAGGGCCGCCCTCAGCGATGTCCCGGGCGCCGACCTCTCGGGGATGGCAGTCGTCACCGGCGTGCAGCCGTGAGGTGCCGTGCCCGGACCTCGAGCGCCTGGCGGATGGCAGGGTGCAGATGAAGCTCAAGAGGCCGGGTCTCAGGAGTACCCGGCCTCTCGCTGGTGGCGGACCGCCAGGATCTCCACGCGCTCTTCCACTGCAGAGCCCCGGTAGAGCGCGACATACCCCGTGCGCCCGCGGGAGCTCACCAGCTCGCGCAGCTGGCCTCGAGCGACACGCCCGATGAACGGGTGGCGCTCGAGGACGAGCACGGCGTCGACGATGCTCTCGATCGCCTCGTGAGCCGAGGCCGGGTCCTCGCGGGCCAAAAACTCCGCGAGCCGCTCCAGGTCGGCGAGAGCCCGCGCGCTGTACGTGACCGAGGGCACGATGGAGGCTCAGCGACGGCGACGAGCCTTGAGAGGGGCCGGCCGGCGAGCAGGCGTCCCGGCGACCTTGGCGCGAAGGTACGAGTGCACGTCCTCCGCCGCATACAGCGGGCCGCCAGCGTCGACCTCCTGCGCGGACTGCATCCCCGCCTGCAGGAAGCCGTCTCGAAGCTCGCACAGGGTCGCCTCGCGCTCGAGCGCTTCCAGCATCCAGGCGTGCGGCGTCTTGCCAGCCTGGCGTGCGAGCGGCGCAATGCGCTCCTTGAGTTCCTCAGGCAGCTTCAGGGTCGTGGTGCAGGGCATGGGGTCTCCGCAGGTGACACCAAGGTAGTACCGCCCCGGTGCTCAATCAACGCGTGTTCACCCTCCCCACCCGTCGCAGACGGAGCATACGAACAGGGCTCAGCAAGCAGGGCTCCGCCGGGCCTCACACCGTGAGCACGCGGCCTTCCTTGATGCGCTCCAGGAAGTCGTCCGCGCCGAGCTTGGAGCGGAACAGCGCCTGCAGCGCGAGCAGCGGACCGATCTTCCCGGCGACCATCAGCACCACCAGCACCACCAGGGACGCAGGCGAGAGCAGCGGGGTCAGGTTGCGCGACAGCCCGGTGGTGGAGAGCGCGGAGACCACCTCGAAGAGCAGCGAGAGCGCGGGCTGCGACTCGAGCGCGCTCAGCACCAGGGTCCCGGCCATGGCCAGCACCCCGAAGAAGCCCACCGCCACGAACGCCTCCATGCTCTCCACCGCGCTCTCGCGCATGCGCCGGTCGTCGGCCGGCAGCCCCTGCCCCAGCGCCAGGAAGGCCCGCCGCAGGGTATAGAGCAGCGTCGCCTTCACCCCGCCGCCGGTCCCGCCCGGGCAGGCGCCCACGAACATCAGCGCCATCAGCCACAAGAGCGCCGCGTCGCTCGCCCGCCCCAGGTCCACCCAGCCGAAGCCCGCCGTCCGTGCCGCGATGCTCTGGTACAGGCTGAGCACGAGGTTGTTGGACGAGTCCCGCAGATCGAGCAGGTAGAAGAGCAGCGTCCCCACGACGATCAGCGCGGCCGAGAGCAGCGCCGCCACGCGCGCGTGCTTCGAGCGCGGGAAGAGCACCACCGCCGGCCCGAGCCCGCCCAGCACCACCAAGAGGCTCATCACCCCGCCGTAGGCGTACGAGCCCCCGAAGCTGCGCACGCTGTTGTCCAGGGTGAAGCCGGCGTTGCAGAAGGCGCTCACCCCGTGGAAGAAGGCGCGGAAGGCGCGGCCGGGCACCGACGTCGTCCGGCCATCGACCAGGAACAGCGCCACCACCCCCACCAGCAGGGTCGCAAAGAAGAAGACCAGCGCGCGCCGGAAGTAGTCCTGCAGCTCGGGGTCCTGCAGCTCGTGGCTCCCCAGCGTCGCACCGGGGACATGGGCCAGGCGGCGGGCCGCCGTGGAGATCACCGCCCAGAGCATGAAGATGCCCAGGCCGCCCACGAGCACGATGCAGGCGATCACCAGATGTCCCGCCGAGTTCCACTGGGCGGCGATGTCCACGTTGGTGAGGCCGGTGGTGGTGAGCGCCGAGAAGGAGGTGAAGAACGAGGTGAGCAGGCTCGCGCCCAGCATGTCCCGCTGCACGAACGGCAGCGACAGCAGCCAGGTCCCGATGAGCCCCACCGCGGCGTAGCTGAGAATCGCCGCGGACGCTGGCCGGCGCCGGGTGGCGAGCCGGTACCAGCGCAGCGCGCGCCTCAAGTCGACGTCGACCAGGAACCACGCGGTCCAGAAGCCAGCGAGGTAGGTCGCGAGCGCCGCGAGGGGCAGGCGCCGGGCGAACTCGAGGGCCGGTGACGCGGTGGGCGAGAGCACCGGCCCCGCAGCGAGGTGCGCGCTGTAGGTCGCGGGGAGCAGCACCACGGCGAGCAGCGAGGCGGCGACGCCCACGCCCAGGAGGATGCGCAGGGTACTTACCCCGGGGTGCTGCCGGAGCGCCGCGACCGCCTCGGCCAGCAGCACCTTTGGCCCACGCCGCCAGACCCGCACCCGCGGGACCAGCCGCCGGACCAGCGCGTGGACGGCGATCGCGATGGCCGCCAGCGAGAGGACCACCAGGCCCGACGCCAGGGCCCACGCCAGCGCACCAGTCACCTTCGGGCGCTCGAGGCCCACGCGCAGACCAAGCGCGAGGACAGTGCAGGCGCCCCAGGCGGCGAGGTGCACCCAGTCGTGGGCCGGGAGCGACGGTGCGGGAGCGGACTCGGGCGCCGCGGGAACAGGCGCGGACGGCTCGGCGGCGCTCAGCGCGACCACGGGAGCCGGCCCGGTCGCAGCGACGGGTTCGGTGACGTTCGGGGCAGCGGGAGGCTCCTTCGCAGGACCTCGCTCGACGGGGGGCGCTGGCTCGACCGTTGGTCCTGGTGCTGCGGCGACGTTCGGAGCAACGGCTTCGGTCGCCGGTCCCTCGACCGGGACCGGTGCACCGGACGGAGGAACTTCGGGTGGCGGGTGGTCCATTTCCGCTCCGGTCAGGGAAGGGCTGCATGCTGCCGGACCGCCACCGCGGGGGCAACGGCCTGTCGTAGGCTGCCCCCATGCCCCACCCGCCCAGGCTCACGCTCACGCCTCTCGGCAGGTTCCAGGACTGGCGCGATCTTCGCTCCGCGTACCTCGACTCCTTGCCGCTCCCCCAGGACTACTTCGTCGAGCTGCAGGTCCGGCGTGCGCAGGGCTACCGGCTCCTGGTTGGACCCGAGCCGGTGGGCCATCTGCTGACGGTCGAGGACACCGCGGTCGAGTTCCACCTCGATGGCGCGTGGCGCACGCACGCGGACGCGCTCTTCGCGCAAGCGGTGGACGGCCTGGGGCTGCGCAAGGCGCTGTGCAAGAGCTTCGACCTGCCCTGGCTCTCGGCGTGTCTCGCGCTCCAGCGGGCTGCCACGGTCGTGGGCGTCCTCTTTCGCGAGCAGCGGCCGGCCCCGCGCATCGTCCCCGCCTTCGAACCGGCCATCCGCCTCGCGCGGCCCGCCGACACCGACGCCGTGGCAGCCATCGACGAGCACCTCTTCGACAGCCCCGAGGAGCTGGAGCAGATCGTCCGGGAGCAGCACCTCTTCCTCTTCGAGCGCGAGCGCGACCTCCTGGGCTTCGGCCTGTTCCTGCCGGTCATCGAGGGCCGGCCCGACCACGACATCGGCATGCTGGTGAACGCACGGTTCCGAGGTCACGGACTCGGGAAGTTCATCCTCCAGCACCTGGCCGGGCACTGCAGGACCCAGGGGCTGCGCCCGGTCGCCGGGTGCGAGGCGGGCAATGTCGCGTCGCGGCGGTCCCTGGAGGCCGTCGGGTTCGTCGCGGACCACCGGCTGGTGGAGTTCTTGCTTCGCTGAGGTGGTGGTGCTGTCTGGGTGGACGTGGACTGGGTGGACTGGGTTGGAGCGGTCGCCCTGGAGCGCTCTGCGGCTGGCACATACCTTTGCGGTCCGTATCGCGGCGTTACTGTCGCCACGCCCTCGCTTCGTGCCCCGCGCTCGCGGCGGTTCCGGGCACGCGCCTTGCTCCTCAAGTCCGTCCAGGCCCCTGACGTAGACTCGCCCGCGCCGTCCAAACGTTGGAAGGACCCCATGCGCCTTGCCACCCTCGCCTGCCTCGTCCTCTGCCTCTGTCCCGCGCTCGCCAGTGCCCAGGGCGACCCGTCCGCGTTCGACGCTGACCGCCGCCAGGCCGAGGAGGCCGCGCTGCAGGCGGCCTTCCCGAACGGCACCCCGCCCGCGGCGGTGCTGGGCGACTCGACGCCGGTAAGGCTCCCCTGGTCCGAGGTCGCCCGGCTGCTCGAGCAGTCCCGCAAGGATCGTCCCCTGCGCGCTCCCCTGCCCTTCGCGCTCGGCGCCGCGCGCTTCGAGGGCGAGTCAGACGGCCGCCTGCTCACGCTCCGGGTCACGCTCCCGGTCCACCTCTTCGACGACGGCTGGGCCGCCATCCCGCTCTGGC
>CAZAIE010000073.1:0-13607 GCA_964485035.1 uncultured Myxococcaceae bacterium
GCCCCGCGCCGTCCAGAGCACCCGCCGCAAGAAGCCGCCGAGCCTGCCCATGTCACCCCTCACGCACGAAGAGCCGCTGCGCCTGGCCCTGGACGCGCCGCACCAGCGCCAGGGTCTCGTCGAGGAAGCGCCGCTCCAGCGGGTTGATCTCCGCGGCCGCCTCCCGCCCCTCGCCCGCGAGCTCGCGCGCCAGGCGCATCTGCAGGAGGAACGAGTGCGCCTCGCGCAGCCCCTCGCAGGTGCGCGCCCCCGGCTCCGGCGCCGCCCGCAGCGCCCGCAGCCGCGCGAGGGTGTTGGTCTCGCGCACGCCCTCCCAGAGCGCGAAGAGCCGGGCCAGGCTGCAGATGGCCGCCAGCGGCTGCTTCAGCTCCAGCGCCCCTGCGGGTGGCAGCGGCCGGGAGATGGCCTCCTGCGCCAGCAGCCGGAAGAAGAGCCCGGGGCGCGGGGCCAGCAGGCCCGCCACGTGCGCGCGCAGCCCCTCCGCCAGCGCGGCGTCGCCGAAGACCTCGCGGAAGTCGAAGAAGATGCCGCAGTTCAACAGCGCCTGCGGCTCGGGCACCTGCACCCAGCCCTCGAAGTGCCTCTTCCACTCGGCGAGCGAGCGCGTCCAGCGCGGGTTGCTGGCCATCACGTCGCCCTCGCAGTAGGCGACGCCCCCCTGCCGCAGCCACGCGGTCACGCGCTCCCCCAGCGACAGGAACCACGCTTGGGCCCCCGGAGGTGCGCCGTCGGCGAAGACGATGGCGCTGTCCTGGTCGGAGACCAGCGTCTGCTCGCGCCGCCCCTCGCTCCCCAGCGAGAGGAAGACGAACGGGCACGGCGCCGGCCCCAGCTCCTCCATCGCCAGCGAGAGCAGCCGCCGCAGCACCGCGTCCGAGACCGCGCTCACCAGCCAGCCCAGGGCGTCGGCGCGCACCCCCTCGAGCATCAGCGAGCGGACCAGAGGCGCCACGCCCCGGCGCTTGTCGAGCAGGTCCTTGCGCAGCCGCGTCGTCGACAGCTCGCGCAGGAAGGCCATGGGCGAGCCGCCCTGCGGGCTCAGGAGGTGCTCGTCCTCCAGCAGCCCCACCGCGCGGCCCGCGGCGTCGACCACCGGGACCGCCCGGGCCCCCGTGCGCAGCATCTGCTCCATCGCCTCGGCGACCGGCACGTCCTCCCGCACGGGCTCGGCGGGACCGAGGGCCCAGGTCACGCCCGCGGTGGGGTCCTCGTTCCCCGCCACGACGCGCTCGACCAGGTCGCGCTCCTGCAGCACGCCCAGAGGGCGCCCCTGCGGGTCCGTCACCAGCAGCGCGCGAGCCTGCTCGCGGACCAGGCGCTGGGCGGCGGTGCGCAGCGACTCGGAGCTCAGGACCCGTGGACAGGTCCGCGCGCACACCTCGCCCACGCGCCGGTTGAAGGACACCGAGCCCGGCTCGGCGGCCGGCACCAGCCACCGCTGACGCAGCGCCACCCCGGCCCGCTCGAGCATCGCTGGACCGAGGCTGTCGGCGAAGAAGTCGTGCACCTCGCGGCGACGCCGACAGAGATCGAGGAAGAGCGGGCCCGGCAGGGTGTAGAGGAACACGTCCTGGGCCGCGGCGACCGTGAGCAGCGCGACCCCGCCGTTGAGGAGCAGGCACCCGCCCCCGAAGGTCTGGCCCACACCGAGGGTGGTGCGGTACGGGGCGGCGCCGCTCTCGTCCACGGCCTCCAGCGCGCCCTTCATCACCACGTAGAGGTCGCGTACCTGCGACTGGCCCTGCGTGAACAGCGCCGCGCCGCGCGCGTGGTACTCGATGCCCAGCGCGTCGGCGAGCGCGGAGAGCTCCTCGTCCGGGAGCGCGTCGAAGGGCGCGACCGAGCGCAGGAACTGGAACGCGGGGCTCCCGGTCACCAGATGGAGGAGTCGATCGAGCATCGCACCGCGACTCTCCCGGAGCGCGGGCGTCGATTATTCCAGGGAGCGCGAGGGGTTGCGAGCCGCGGCCGTTGATCGGCGGGCGGGGCCAGGGCCACAATCCAGTCCCCTCGACGACCTTGGAGCCGGTGTGCCCATCACCCTCAAGCTGCCCCTCGCGATCGCCGTGGTGGTGCTGGTCACCTCGCTGGTGCTGGTGCAGTTCGCCTCCTACAGCGTGCGCTCCCAGGCCGCCGCCGAGGCGGTGCAGATCCGCGAGGAGAAGACGGCGCAGGTGAAGCAGGACCTCGCGGACAAGGTGAACACCGTCTGGGCGCTCATCGACGCGCAGTACCGCGAGGCGACGGACGAGCAGTACCTCGAGGCGCGCTACGGCGGGCAGCTCCGGGCCATCCTCGACGTGGCGGGGGCGACGCTGCGCGCGCAGGCCGAGCGGGTGCGGCGCGGGGAGCTGCCGCTCGCGCGCGCACAGCAGGAGGCCGCCGAGGCGCTGCGCGGCACCCGCTTCGCGGGCGGCAAGGGCTACCTGTGGGTCAACGACGTCGGCCGGCCGGTCCCGAAGATGGTGATGCACCCGGTGCTGCCCGAGCTGGAGGGCCGGGTCCTCGACTCCAAGGACTTCGAGACGGTGGGCGAGCCGGGGCGCAACCTCTTCCAAGTGGCGGTCGAGCTGGCGCTCTCGAAAGGCGAGGGCTTCCTGCGCTACCGCTGGCCCGAGCCGGTGGGCGCGGAGCTGATGCCGCGGATGCCCAAGATCTCCTACGTGCGGCTGGTGCCGGAGTGGGGGTGGGTAGTGGGGACCGGGCTGTACATCGACGAGGCCGTCGCCGAGAAGCTGGGCGAGACCACCAGCGACATACGCAAGATCCGCTACGGCGCCGAGTACTTCTGGATCAACGACGTGGGCCGGCCGGTCCCGAAGATGGTGATGCACCCCATGCGGCCCGAGCTCGACGGCCAGGTCCTCGACCGACCCGAGTTCCAGCTCGCGGTCGACGGGCGCGAGCAGAACCTCTTCGCCGCGTTCCGCGACCTCACCGAGGCCACGGGCGAGGGCTACGCGCAGTACCAGTGGCCGCGCCTGGGGACGGACGGGAAGCCGGGGCCGGTCGCCGCGAAGCTCTCCTACGTGAAGCGCTACGCGCCGCTGGGCTGGGTCATCGGCACCGGCCGGCACGTCGACGACATCGAGGCGGCCATCGCGCAGAAGACCGCGGCGGCCGAGGCCCAGGTCTCGGCGCTCATCCGGCGCATCACCGTGGCCTCGCTGCTCATCGTGCTGGGCGCCGTGCTCGCGGGGGTGCTGCTCGCGTCTACCCTCACCCGGCCCATCACCCAGCTGGTGCGGCTGACGCGGGCGATCGCCGAGGACGACCAGCACCTCTCGCGGCGGGTGGGGCTGCGCACGCGCGACGAGATCGGCGAGCTGGCGCGCGAGTTCGACGTGATGGCGGAGAAGGTGGACCGCAGCCTGCGGCGCGTGCGCGAGCAGCGCGAGCTCCTGCAGAGCGTCCTCTCGAGCATGCCCCACGCCATCTACTGGACCGACGCGCACGGCGTCTTCCAGGGCTGCAACGAGGGCTTCGCGCGGGCGTTCGGGCTGCCGCGGCCCGAGGCCATCGTGGGGAAGACCGCGGAGGCGCTGGGACTCACCCCCGAGCAGCGCGAGCAGCTCCGCTCCCGGGGCGCCGAGGTGATGGCCGCGGGGCGCGCCGGAACCGACCAGCGCGAGGTGCTGCGCGGCGCAGACGGCCGCGACCGCCAGTACCTGGCCAGCCGCGTCCCGCTGCGCGACCAGGGCGGCAACCTGATGGGACTGCTCGCGGTGCTGGTGGCCCTGCCCGAGCAGGCCTGAGCGATCGGGATTCCGGGTCGGAGGCCCGCGACCTCTACTTGTGGACCTGTTTGCACCCCGGCCGGCTCGGACGAACTGGAGCGATGAAGACATGGACGATGTCGGACCTTCGGCCTCCGTGAGCCGCGACCGCAGTCGCCAGGCTCATCCTCCACGCGGTGCCGCAGCGGCCTTGGTGCTCCTCCTCGTCGTCCAGGGAGGGTTCGGGTCCGCCGAGGCAGCGACCCCCGACACCAAACCTCCGGCGGTGCAGTCCTCGAGCGTGGCCGCCCCCAGCGCCCAAGCCTGCCGTCTCGCGCAGGACTGCCCTTCGCAGCCATGCCAGGTGGCCCGGTGCGTCGCGCAGCGGTGCGTCCATTCGCCTGCGGAGGACGCCCGGGCGTGTGAGTCCGACGGCCGGTCCGGTCTCTGCCGCGCCGGGGAGTGTCGGACAACCTATCGCCGGACGCGGGCGCTCTGCGTCGTGGCCGACTTCGCCGACACGACTCTCGAGGGCCACAAGGGCGCAGGGTTCCGCAGCCTCGCCGACGTGCGCGCGATGCTCGATCGCATGGAGCGTCACTGGTGGTGGCTGAGCCTGGGGACCCATCGGATGGAGTGGGAGATCCGCCGGGTCCGGCTCGATCAGCGCCTCACCCCGAACGCCTTCTCGAGCTGGAAGGAATACCGCGCGGCGGTCGTGGAGAAGGTGGAGGAGCAGGTCAACGTCCGCGACTACGACGCCGACGGCGACGGCGTCTTGGACACGATGTGGATCGTCGCCTCGACCCACGCACGGGCGCCCCACTACGTCTCGGGCGGCGCCTCGCCGCACCTGCGCTCACGCGTCTTCGTCGACTCCCAGTCGAGCCGCAGCGTGGTCGAAGGGGCCTACGGCAACTTCAACCACGAGGTGGCTCACAACCTCGGCCTGCCCGACCTCTACGGGCCCTTCGGGAGCCTCGGCCCCCTGAGCCTCATGGACGACTCCTGGGCGCAGCCGGCCAACGGGTTCTGCGCCTTCGACCGGATGCGGCTGGGATGGCTCACTCCGAAGCGGGTCGAGGCGACGATGCGGGGCCTCGAGCTCGCGCCCGCCGAGGACGGCTTCGCGGCCCTCCTCATCCCCGCGACGCCGTCCGAGTACTTCCTGGTCGAGTACCGGCGCCAGCCGCGGGCCGGCTACGGGTCGGCTCCCCGGTCGCGCTTCGACGGGCTGAGCGTCCTCCACGTCTTCGAGCCGTCTGACCAGACCCAGGACCCGCCGCTGCTCAAGGTGGAGCCGGCCGATGGCTCCGTCGCGCCCGACTCCTCCCCCACGGCGGCGGATCTCTGGACCCCGGAGGGCGCGCGGGGCCCCTTCGTCGCCCGCAGCTACCTCGGAGCTGGGGACCTGTTCCGCATCGAGAACCTCACCCGGGTCGGCGGCCGGCTGCGATTCGACGTGGTGATGCCGCCCTCGCCGCCCCCGACGGTCAACCTGCTGGCGAACGGCTCCTTCGAGAACGGCGAGGGTGGAGCCCCCGACGGCTGGGTCCCCACCGGACCCGAAGCGGGACGCGCGCTCGCCTGGGAGCAGGCGCTCGGCCAGGACGGGAAGCGCAGCGTGCGGCTGGGAGCCGCGGGGTCCGACGTGCGGTGGACGCAGCGGGTCGAGGGGCTGACGGTCGGCGGTCGATACCTGCTCTGCGGGTGGCTGCGCGGAGAGGGCAGAGCGAGGGTCTTTGCACGCCTGCATGCCGGGAGGGCTCGCTCTCGCGCCCCGGACGGCGCGGCCTGGCAGGAGCGGTGCGTGCCCTTCACCGCGAGCTCGACACGGGTCGAGGTCGGCTGTGGGCTCGGGTTCGCCCCCCGCGGCGTGACCGGGGCAGCCTGGTGCGACGGGTTGGTGCTGGCGCCGATCAAGCGGGCGTTCCGGCGTCCGACCGGGCCCGTGGTCGAGCGGGCCGTCCGCGAGCCCGGGCGAGCGAACCCCTGACCAGGAGCGCTCAGGGGCCCGGGCGAAGGAGCGCCGCGGCCCGCTCGCGCTGCCACGCCTTCTCTGCGTTCTCCGCCTCCAGTCGGGCCGCCCCCGCCGGAGCGGGGTCCTCGCGGCGCCAGACCGCGCGGGCGCGCACCTCCCCGACGGCGGTCACGCACTCGCTCAGGACGTCCAGGGCGGCCTCCGCCGCCGAGTCGTACCAGGTCATGCTCTCCGCGTAGTGCTCGTCCTCGGCCAGGGCGAGCCCGCTCCCGGGGATCCACGCCGCACCGAGCACGGCAGCGCCGAGCGCGATGGGGTTGCCCCAGTAGCAGTGGAAGACGGCCCCGGCCTGGGCCTGCTGCACCTCCTCGTCCGTCGCCTCGCCCCGCAGCCAGCGGCGCTTCACCTCCAGCGGCTCGGACTCGGGCAGGAGCGTGTACCCCGCCTGGCGGTACCAGGGTGCGCACTCCGCCAGCGCGTGCTCCGCGCAGGCGCACATCAGCTCGTGCAGCCCCCGAGCGGGCGCCGAGGCCAGCTGCGCGCAGAAGGTCGCGTCCTCGTCTGGCCACTGTCGTTGGACCACCACGGAGTCACCTCGCTTCGAGGAGAGTCTCCTCGGCGCCGCGTCATTGGCCTGCGGATCGACGTCAGACCGAGGGTATCGCGGGTGCCCTTCCTCGCGCCGCGGACGTAGACACCTGGAATGAATCAGCCACCGAGCGGGATGCCCCAAGGGCCCAGGCCATGTCCGTGTGGCGGGTAGTCTCGACCCGTACCCGACGGAGGTGGCCCATGACGGTGGACTCGCAAGAGAGACTGGGCGCGCTCGAGGCGCTCAGGTTCTGGTTGTGGCTGGAGGAGTGTGTCCAGGAGAACCGTAAGGCCGGGTGGGAAGCCGAGCAGCAGGGCAAGAGGACTGCGGCGCGGTTCGAAGCACTCGAGCTCACGTACCTTGAAGCGCTCCAGCACCTCGACCGAGCCCTCCTGGCCGACGGCCCGAAGCTTGGCCGGCGGTTGCGACGCGCGGGGCTCACCACGAAGTCGACGAGGCGCTTCGAAACCTGGCTCTCAGAGCAGGGCATCGACCCGACCGCGGCCTCCAAGGAGATTGCCGCAGCGTGGACCGCAATCCGGACGCGGTACCAGGGCCACCTCGCCCGGGCCGAACCAGACACCGAAGAGGCTCCGGCCCCCAGCACGACCAGCGTCACGCTGAGCGGGGTCCACCTGCTCGACTACTGGGTGGAGCTCGAGGCATGGAACCGGCGCGCGATGCTCGAGTGGTCAACCAGGTCGGGCTCGCGTCGGAGCATCAAGAACGAGGTGAAGTCGGTGGAGTACATCCTCGGCCTGGTCACGAGTGTAGTGGCCCCTGATCAGCGGGCCCGACCCGCGGACGCGTTCTCCGCCATCCTCGCCCGGGGTCTCGACCATGCCCAGGCCGTCCGCCTCAGTCGGGACCTCCGTCACGCCGTGACCCACATGGAGCACTACCTCGCGCATGGGTGCCCGAGCTACTGGGACACAGACGACATCGAGGACAACCTGGAGGTCTACCGCCCGGCGTCCAGGCGCTTCCACGCCCTGCTCGGCGTGACGGTGGAGGACATGGAGGCGTTCGCGCCGGTCCCGCCGGAGCAGTGACTTGACCGCAGGTTGCTCACTCAGGTCCAGGCGCGGAGACGCTCGCGCCCCACCAACGTGCCGTGCCCTTTGTGCAACGCTATTGTTCGAACGCCAGGAGAGGAAGGAGTTGCACGATGAGTCTCATCTTCTCGGGGCGGAGCGGCTCTCTCGAAGAACGGTGGATCACCTATGCGCTCCTGCGCGATGCCGTCCAGCACCACCTGGAGGGCGGGCGTCCCAGCAGCCGCTTCGCGGTGCTGCACTCCGTGACCCGGGCCTTGGGCAACCCGACGATCTCCGTGTCCGCCCAGGGGCTGCACCAGGAGCTGGAGGTGGCCAGGACCGAGCTCCTCTCTCGGCCCATCTCCGACCTGGCGCTCAGCGAGCGGACGCGCGCGGCGACCACCCTGGTCTGGTCACCCGACCTCGCTGACGCGACGGCTCTCGTCAAGGACCTGGGGAGCGAGCTCCCGCTCCTGAGCGGGAACCCGCACACCCTCGGCGACGTCTTCGGCCACTTCGTGGAGTCGCTCCTGGAGATCACGTCCGGCGCCGGGCCGGAGGAGAAAATCGAGATCCACGACGCCTGACAACGGCTGGCTCCGACTCGTGGACGTGATCGTCCAGCCCATTGACCCCGGTCAATGGGCCAGGCCCCCTCGACCGATACCTTCAGGAGCGTCTTGCGGTTCGCGCTTGGTGGCGAACCGTGCGAAGCCGTCTGACGTTGCTCGTCTGTCGCGGGCCCTGCGGTGGCCTGCGAGGTGCTCCGGCGTCGAAGACGTGGGGAGCCCGCGTGCATGGAAAGGAGTGATCCGATGAAGGCAACCAAGCGTCCCGGAACGACTCGTCGGTCGAGCACGGCCGCGCCTGTACTCCTCGTGGCTTCCGGCAACTCGCGCCCGCTCGTTGCGCTGAAGCGAGCCAGCGTCTTCGCAGCCAAGCTGGGCGCGCCACTGGTCGTCGTCGGGTGGCGGGCGCCCCGGCGTGGCGCCGGTGTGTTCTTCCCGCATGCTCGGTCAGCCAACATGGTGGCGCGCATGAGCGACACTGCGACTGGCCTCAAGCGACTGTGGCGCTGGTGCAACCAGAACCTCGCGACCGGGCTTCCGCCCGACGCGGTCCATTGGGCTGACGCGACCATGGTGGCCGCGGCGGTCGGGGCAGCCCGCGCGCTTTCGGCCCAGCTGGTCGTGCTTCCCGAGCACGACCTCCTCAGGGCCGACGAAGTCACGGCCATCGTCGAGGACAGCGGCGTCTCGGTCTTGGTCTCGAGGCCGCGGCAAGCCTCCAACGCGGTGGTGGCGGCCTCAGACCTCCAGTTGGAGCAGACCCCGGTCCTCAGGGAGGGAGCGCTCGCAGGAGAGATCCTTCAGGCGACGGTGAAGGCCTTCCACAACGTCGACCAGGAATGGGTAGGCGCCGCAGTAATCGGGCCGACCGGTGAGACGATGATGCCGCTTCCTGCGAAGGACAGAGCGACGCGGTTCCGCCGGAAGCGGAGGCTGGATGAAGCCGCCGCCCGTATCGGAGGGGTCCATCAGACGAAGGTCGTCGGTCACGTCGACACCGCGACTGCCATCCTGGAGTTCGCACGAGAAAACGAGGCCGACCTCGTCGTGGTGGGCCACCGCAAGCATGGTTGGCTCGACCGGGTATTCAGCCCCGGCGTGTCGACCGCCGTGGTCGGCAAGGCACGTAGGAGCGTCCTGGTCGTGCCTGTTCCACGGTAGGCCCTTCGCGCAGGTCCCTCGAAATGCTGGATGCGCTCCTTCGCACGGGCCGACCCGGCGTGATCGAGAGGCCCAGTTGGCTGGAGTAGAGTCCGAGCCCACGTCCCGCCCAGTGGTGCCCGGTCTCGAAAGGCTGCCATGAGCAAGTTCCACACAGAGGTCCACCTCAGTCGCGAGATGGGCGTGCTCGACGCCACGATGATCGGCGTCGGTGCGATGATCGGCGCGGGCATCTTCGTGCTCACCGGCATCGCCGCCGGCGTGGCGGGCCCCGGGCTCATCATCGCCTTCATGCCAAACGGCTGGTGGCGCTGCTCACCGCCATGAGCTACGCCGAGCTCGGCTCGTGCTTCCATGACGCCGGCGGCGGCTACCTATGGGTCAAGGAAGGCCTGCCGAAGTGGAACGGCTTCCTCGCCGGCTGGATGAGCTGGTTCGCCCACGCCGTGGCGTGCAGCCTCTACGCGCTCGGCTTCGGTGCGTACTTCGCGCACACCCTCGCCGAGCTGGGCGTGGCCCTGCCGGAGTGGGGCTTCATCTCCCCGCAGAAGCTGATGGCGGCGCTGGTGGCGCTGCTCTTCGGGTACATCAACTTCCGCGGCGCCTCGGAAACCGGGAAGGTCGGCAACGCGGTGACCATGGCGAAGATCGCCATCCTGCTCGTCTTCATCGGCTTCGGCCTGAACCTCGCCCTTCGCCGAACCGACCTGACCGTCGCCTTCACCCCGTTCCTGCCCAACGGCTTTGGCGGCGTGGTGAAGGCCATGGGCCTGACGTTCATCGCCTTCCAGGGCTTCGAGGTGATCTCCCAGTGCTCCGAGGAGATCAAGAACCCCAAGCGGAGCATTCCCCGAGCGGTGTTCCTGTCCCTGCTCATCGTCGTTCCCATCTACCTGCTCATCGCCTTCACTTCGCTTGGGGCCGTGAGCACGGAGACGAAGCCCTGGGAGTACCTGGCAGAGCACAAGGAGACCGCGCTCGTCGAGCTGGCGAAGAACTTCTTCCCCCTCGGGGGAGTGATGCTCCTGTTCGGCGGGCTCATCTCCACGATGTCGGCGCTCAACGCGACGGTCTACTCGTCTTCGCGGGTCGCGTTCGCCCTGGGGCGCGACCGCAACTTTCCGGCGCTCTTCGGCCAGATCCACAAGGCCCGATACACGCCCCACCTCGCCATCCTGTTCTCGTTGGTCATCGTCGTGGCGATGGCGCTCACGCTGCCCATCGAGGACGTCGCCTCCGCCGCGGACATCATGTTCCTGCTGCTCTTCCTGCAGGTGAACGTGACCCTCATCACCCTGCGCCGGAAGCGGCCCGACCTGGACCGCGGCTTCTTCACCCCGCTGTTCCCCTACCTGACCATCGTCGGCATCGGGCTGCTCCTGGCCCTGGCCGTCTACATGTTCACCTACAGCCCACTGGGGTGGCTGGTCACCGCCCTCTGGATTGCGGTGGGCCTCGTCGTCTACCGGGTCTACGCGTCCAAGCGTGAGGTCCAGCACTCGGCCAAGGTGAAGGCGCTGGCGGCCCTGGAGCGTCGGGAGTACCGGATCCTGGTCCCCATCTCGAACCCGCACTCCATGGGCGACCTGCTCACCATCGCCGCCGCCATCGCCAAGCAGCACGACGGCCACGTGCTTCAACTCCATGTGGTGGAGGTGGGGGACGGGGTCAAGCTCGAGGCGGGGCGAGAGGAGGCCTCGCGGGTGATGCCCCTGTTGGAGAAGGGCGAGGACATCCTGGACCAACTGGGAGTGCGGCACTCCTCTCTCCTCAAGGTCTCGCACCGCATCTCCCAGACCATCGTGGAGACGGCGCGCGACGAGTCGTGCAACTTCGTCCTCCTGGGGCGGTCGCGCTCACCCTCCTTCGTCCAGCGCCTGTTCACCTCGGTCATCGACGGTGTCGTTCACGATTCGCCGTGCGCGGTGGCGGTGCTGCACGGCAGCCTGCCTGCATCGGGCGTGAAGAGACTGATGGTGCCGTACGGCGAGAACGCCCACACCCAGCTCGCCCTGGAGATCACCCCGGCGCTCTCCGCGCACTTCGGCGCCGAGGCGAGCGTCACGCTGGTCCTCGAGCCCGGGGTCGCCGGCGAGGTGCGCGCAGCGCGAGTGGAGCGCGTCCGCTCCCTCGTCGAGAAGGCGAGCTTGAAGGCTCGGGTGGACGAGGTGATCAACGCCGAGGTGCTCCCAGCGGTGGTCCACGCCAGCCGGGGCGTCGACCTGGTGGTGATGGGGGGCCGGCGCGGCGAGTTCCTGGAGCTCCTGATCGGCCAGTCGCTCACCAAGGAGATCACGGAGGCCGTGGCCGCCCCGGTGCTGTGGGTCGTCGAGTACATCGAGGAGCCGTCGTTCTGGGCGTCGGTGCTTCGCGGGCATCCCCCGTCGCCGACCCGGCGGGAGGGTCAGGCCTCGACGCTGGAGGGAGGAGTCCATGGATAGCTCTGTCCACACCATCGCCTTCGGGATGGCCAAGGAAATCGGTGACTACCTGCCGAGCCTGTTTGCGGGGCTCGTGCTGCTCGCGGTGGGGCTCGTCGTCGGCTGGGTCGCCAAGCGTGTCGTGACGCAGGTCTGCATCCTCCTGCGGCTCGACCGCCTGTTGCCGCGCTTCTCCTGGGGTGCGGACTTCGCCAAGGCCGACGTCCGTCACACCCTCTACCGGACCGCGGGGAACCTGGCGTTCTTGTCGGTGCTGCTCTTCTTCCTGAACGCCGCGCTCAACGCCATGGGCCTGAAGCTGCTCAGCGGGCTCATCGAGCGGGGCGCGCTCTTCCTGCCCAGGCTCCTCATCGCCACCCTCGTAGCCATCTTCGGCTGGGTCGTCTCGGACTGGGGCTCCTCGGCGCTCCAACGTGCGCTCGCCAAGGAGGAGGTGCCTCGGGCGTCGCTCATCGCGCGGTTCGCCAAGGCGATGATGCTGCTCTTCTTCCTGGCCATGGCCTTCGTCGAGCTCGACGTCGCGCGCGAGGTGGTGGTCATCGGCTTCACGGTGGTGATCACCACGCTCGGCGCTCTGGCAGTGGTGCTGGTCGCCGTGGGCGGCAAGGGGCTGGCCCGCTCACTGCTCAAGCCCCCTGACGACCCCTAGGCTCGGAGCCGGTGGACCCCATGGAGCCCTGGAACCTCCAGACCTTCCTCAGTCGGCCGCTGCTGAGCGTCTTGGGCGGCGCGGTGACCCCGCGCTCGCTGCTGACGGGCCTGGCGGCGGTGGCGGCGACCTGGCTCCTGGCCAGCCTGGCGCGGCGCTGGGCGCTCCGCCTCCTGGCTCGCCGCGGGACTCCCGCCGGAGGCCAGTTCGCCATCGCCAAGGTGGTGCGGTACGCGGTGCTCGCGCTGGGGCTCGTGGTGGCGCTCGACACCATGGGAGTGCGCCTGGAGGCGTTGCTGGCGGCCTCTGCGGTCTTCGCGGTGGGGCTGGGCTTCGGTCTGCAGAACGTGGCGCAGAACTTCGTCTCCGGCCTCATCCTGCTCATCGAGCAACCCGTCCGGCTTGGCGACATCGTCCGGGTCGGCGAGACGCTCGGGGTGGTCACCGACATCGGGCTGCGCGCCACGCAGATCGTCACGCGCGACGAGGTGACCATCGTCGTGCCCAACAGCACCCTCATCACCGAATCGGTGATCAACCATTCGCGGCCCACGCCCAACCTGCGTGTGCGCGTGGAGGTGGGCGTGGCCTACGGCAGCGACACGGAGCGGGTCCAGGCGACGCTCCTGGCGGTCGCGGCCGCCGAGCCCCGGGTCCTGGCAGCGCCGCCCCCAGAGGTGCGCTTCGACTCGTTCGGCGAGTCCAGCCTCGACTTCTCGCTGCTGGTCTGGGTCGCCGACCCGCGCGAGGACCTGCGCATCTCCTCCGCGCTGCGCTTCTCCATCGACCGTGCCTTCCGGGCGGCGGGCATCCACATCCCCTTCCCGCAGCGTGACGTGCACCTCTATCGGGAGCAGGTGGCCTCACCGGCCCCCAAGGAGCGAGTCCCATGACCCCCGCAGACACCCAAGCCCCTCGCCTCGGTGAGCTGCTGCTCTCGGCAGGCGCCATCAGTCGCGAGCAACTCGAGCGAGCCCTGGCCGAACAATCCTCGTGGGGAGGCCGCCTGGGGCAGGTCCTCCTCGCGCTCGGGTTCATCGATGAGCAGACGCTCGCGCTGGCGCTTTGCAGAGCTCTCGGTCTTGCGGTCGTGGACCTCGAGACGGTCACGGTGCCGGCAGAAGTGCTCCATCTGCTGCCCGTCGGGGTGGCGGAGCGGTACGGCCTGCTGCCGCTCGAGGTCCGCGACGAGCCGAAGGAACTGGTCGTAGCGTGCGCGGACCCAACCGACGAGGAAGGCCAACGGTCGGCGCGGCTGGCCAGCGGGTTGCCGCTCTGCCTCCGCGTGGCGACCGCCTCGGGGGTCGAGCGAGCCATCCGCAGGGTCTACTACGGCGAGGCTCCGGGCCAGGCCCCGGCCCACGACCCCCGGTTCAACCTCACGCTCCATGCGCTGGGGCCGGAGGCGCCGCGGGTGTCCCTGGAGCGGCGCGTCGAGGAACTCGAGCGCAAGGTCGAGGA
>CAZAIE010000074.1:0-4554 GCA_964485035.1 uncultured Myxococcaceae bacterium
CGCGAGCCCCCAAGTGATGAGCCCGCCGCCGCCGAGCATCACGCCCACGCCTCCCAGCCCGATGCCCAGGCGCACGCGGTTGCGGTGGTGGTACTGGGCGACCAGGTCGTCCCGACCCGCCACCTCGAAGAAGCGCACGCCCTCCAGCGGATGGCGGTACTTCCCCTGAAACGGCGTGATCCACCGGCGCATGACGTTGGTCATGTCGCTGCCCTGGAAGATCTGCACGTCCGCGAAGCCGATGTACCGCTCGTCGTAGGTCTCCTTCGCGCTCTTCTGGTCCACTGCGGCCGGCGCCGGCGCCGGCTCGGGCCTGGTCGCGAGCGGCTTGCCCGCCTCGGCTGCGAACGCCGCCTTGCGTGTCCCGTCGAGTGCGTACAGCGCGACGACCGCCTGCACCGGCCCACCCTCGGAGGCGAAGATCCGCACCGTGGCCACGCGGTCGATCGGCAGGCCGCGGCACCGCTCGACGATCTGCCGATCGTCCAGGCCGGTGAGGTCGCCGAGCGTCCCGGCGTCCATCACCAGCTGGGCCTTGCCCGAGCTACGCAGCCCCGCTTCGAGCGCCGTCGCCGCCGCGTGCGCGGGCTCACCGACCGGCGCCACGAGATAGCCGCCCCGCTCCAGCTCGAGCTGGCCGCCCACCAGCGGACCCGGGAAGCTCGCCGCCCAGTCCTCGGGAGTTGGAGTCGCAAGCAGCATCGAGAGCAGCAGCAGGGTCTTCATCGCTCGCCCCTCACTGGCACCGATAGGCGTAGTTGATCTGCCGGCACTGCCTGCCGTTGCAGCAGTCGCGCGACTCTTCGCACTCTGCGTCGTAGCCCCGGCACACGTCGCAGCGGGACTGGTAGCAGATCTGCGAGGCGCAGCAGTCCGTGGCCGTCGTGCAAGCCTTCTCGCGCGGCTGGACGCACGCATGGTCGCAGCTCCAGGTCGCAGTCGCGCCGGGCTTCACCCGCTCGGCGCAGACCTTCCCGTCCAAAGAGCAGTCCTGGCACGCCACCCCGCCCAGGCCGCAGTAGCGGTCGGTGTGCCCCACCAGGCACACCCCGTCGGGCGCGCAGCAGCCATCGACGCAGTTGTTGGCGTCGCACGTGTAGGTGCACGAGGACAGGAACAGGACTGCCAGCACGACCATCGGACGCATGCCGCGCAGAGTGCACGACCGGGAGAACGGCGACAACCCTTGGAACTTGCGTCCCTGCCCAGGCGCTCGGGGCCAATCGGACCCTTCCCTGCCGGGACGGGCGCTCGCTGCGCCGCCCACATGACCCCGGCGGTTTCCGACAACCGAGCACACAGACCCACAAGTCCTCGCAGTCGGGCGCAACCCTGGGGAGGGGCCCATGCGAACCATCGTTTGTCTCGTCCTGTTGCTGGGGAGCGGAGGCTGCAGCCGCTCCTCGAACGTCGGCGTCGGTCCCATCGTCTGGCAGTCCCTTCCCGCGGGCAGCTTCCGGCTCGGCTGCAGCGAGGGCGCGACCGACTGCGAGTCCGACGAGCTTCCCCGCCGCTCGGTGACCGTCGGGGCGTTCGAGCTCACGCGCACCGAGATCACCCAGGCGCAGTACCAGGCGGTGACCGGCGAGAACCCCAGCTTCTTCCAGCCGGCCGATCCCGACACCTGCCCGGACTGTCCGGTCATCGAGCCTTGCGAGGACTGCCCCGTCGAGCAGGTGGACTGGCACGAGGCGGCAGCGTTCTGCGCCCGCGTCGGCGGTCGGCTCCCCACCGAGGCGGAGTGGGAGTACGCGGCCCGCGCCGGCACGGCCAAGGGGTGGACCTGCGACAAGACCAGCAAGCTGGGCGGGGCCACCTGCGGCAAACTCCTCGAACTCGCGGACGTGGCTTGGTACTCGGCCAACTCCGGGGCACGGGTCCAGCGGGTGGCCACGAGGGAGGCCAACGCCTTCGGCCTGCACGACACGCTCGGCAACGTCTGGGAGTGGGTCGCCGACGGGTACTCGCCGAGCCACGAGGGCGCGGCGCCGGACGGGGCGGCGCGCACCGGCATCGGTGACCTGAAGGTGCTGCGTGGAGGCGCGTGGCACTACGGCGCGCACGCGGTGACCGTCTCCTCGCGCAGCTTCTATCCGGCCGGGGTCCGCGACGGGCTCATCGGCTTCCGCTGTGCACGCAGCGTCCGCTGACTTGGAGGCTCGCCATGACCCACATCCGCTCGAACCTCCGGCGCGGCCTGGTCTTCCTGGCCACGCTCGCGCTGTCCGCCGTCGCCCTGGTCGCCTGGGCCGCCACGGTCGTCCCCACCGACGTCCAGCAGCCGGGGACCCAGCCCGGAGAAGCCTCGAACCTCGAGCTGCCGGACAAGTGCGACAACTGCCACGGCGGCTACAACCCGGCGGTGGAGCCCGCCTTCAACTGGCGCGGGAGCGGCATGGCCAACGCCGGCCGCGACCCGCTCTTCTGGGCCACCCTCGCCGTCGCCGAGCAGGACTTCGACGGCGTGGGCGACCTCTGCCTGCGCTGCCACAGCCCGAACGGCTGGTTCGCCAAGCGCTCGGTCCCCACCGACGGCTCGGCGCTGACCTCGCAGGACGCGGACGGGGTGATGTGCGACACCTGCCACAAGATGACCAACCCCGATGCCTCGGAGCATCTGGGGGCGATGAAGGCCCCGTTCGTGGCCAACGACGGACAGACCCCGGCCACCGGCTACTACGGCTCGGGGATGCTCTCGCTCTGGACCGGGGCGGAGAAGCTGGGGCCCTACGCCAACGCCGACGCGCGGCACCAGTTCGCGCAGTCGCGCTTCCACCGCGCCAACTCGTTCTGCGGCTCGTGCCACGACGTCTCGAACCCGGCGGTGGGAGACCTCGCGCCGAACCACGGCGTGCCCACGACCGCCGATCCAGTGGCAGCGAGCGGCAAGCCGGGGAGCGCAGTGGACGGCAAGGCGGCGTTCAACAACCTCCCGTTCCAGTACGGCGTGGTCGAGCGCACCTTCAGCGAGTTCATGTCCGGGCGGCTCTCGAGCACGCGCGTGGGCGACTACCCGGTCCTCCCGGCGGCGCTGCAGGCCGGGGCGATCGCGGCCGCCTACGCGAGCGCGAAGGGCGACTACGCGGACGGGACGCCGCGGACCTTCAGCTGCCAGACCTGCCACCTGCGCGCCGTCTCCGGTCCGGGGTGCAACAAGCAGGGCGTGGTGATCCGCCCGGACCTGCCGCTGCACGACATGACCGGCGGCAGCACGCTCCTGCCTGACCTCATCCTCTTCCAGGAGAAGGCGGGGACGCTGCGGCTGGGCGGCGGGCTGACGGCGACGCAGGCCTCGGCGCTGGCGGCCGGGAAGACGCGGGCCGCGGAGCAGCTGGCCCTCGCCGCGCGGCTGGACGTGAGCGGCGACGCCGTGACGGTCACCAACCTCACCGGCCACAAGCTGATCACCGGGTACCCCGAGGGTCGGCGCATGTGGCTGAACGTGCGGTGGTTCGACGCCTCCGACAACCTGCTGCGCGAGGACGGGAAGTACGGCGCGCTGGGGGTGACGCTCGACGGCGTCTCGCGGACCGTCCACACCCTGCTCGACCTCGAGGCGCCCGGGTCGCGGGTGTGGGAGGCGCACTACGGGGTCACGCAGGAGTGGGCGGCGACGCTGCTCTCGCTGGGCTATCCGGCCGACCTGCCGTTGGGCTTCGACCGCATCAGCGGCGCAGTGTCGCGGACGCTGGGCGAGTTGGGCGGCGCGGCGCCGGGGACGACCGAGAAGACCTTCCACTTCGTGCTCAACAACCTGGTGCTGGAGGACAACCGCATCCCGCCCTGGGAGATGAGCTACGACGAGGCGCGGCGCCGCAACGCGCTGCCCGTCCCCGCGGACCAGTACGGCGCGCCGGGGCCCAGGGGCACGTACCGCAACTCCGACACCGTCGCGCTGTCGCCGCCCGTGGGAGCCCAGTACGCCTCGCTGCGGCTGCTCTACCAGTCCACGAGCTGGGAGTACGTGCAGTTCCTCTACCTCGCCAACCGCAGGACGAACGCGTTCCTGTTCAACGAGGGCGTGAACCTGCTCGACGCGTGGACCGCGACGGGGATGAACCAGCCGGTGGTGATGGCCGCGGCGACCTGGGGGACCCCGCCTGCGCCGGCGTGCGTCGCACCCGGGACGCCCGCCTCGGTCACGGCGACCGCGGGGAAGAAGAGCGTGACGCTGAAGTGGGCGGCTCCGGCGAGCGCACCCTCGGGAGGCCACCGGCTGTACTACGACCAGTCGGGGAAGCTGCAGCTGCGCGCGTCGATTGCCGCCACGGCCACGACGTACAAGGACGGCGGGCTCGTGGCACGGGTGAAGTACTGCTACGTGCTCACCGCCTGGGCAGACTGCGACGGGGACGGGGTGTATCGGGCGGACCGCGACCGGGAGAGCGGACCTGGAGGCGTCGTGTGCACCACGGCGCAGTAGGCGCCCGAGAGGGTGTCCGGGGGCGGGTGTACACTTGCGGGCATGAGCGAGACCGAGATCCTGAAGGAGATCCTGGCGCGGCTGGGTGGGCTCGAGCAGTCCCAAGCGCGGGTGGAGACGCGGCTGGGTGG
>CAZAIE010000074.1:4654-13580 GCA_964485035.1 uncultured Myxococcaceae bacterium
GGGTGGGCTCGAGCAGTCCCAAGCGCGGGTGGAGACGCGGCTGGGTGGGCTCGAGACGCGGCTGGGCGGACTGGAGCAGTCGCATGCCCGGCTGGAGCGCGTCGTCGAGGGGCAGCAAGCCTGGTTCCAGACCCTGGCACAACAAGTCGAAAAACTGACCAAGAGCCTCGACGAACTGCGGACCCAGGTCGCCACGGACCAGGACGACATGCGAGCCATCGTCGAGAGCACGCACGACGACAGCAAGATCCACCGACGAGCTCTCGCCGACCTGTCGGACCAAGCTGAGGACCACGAGAAGCGCCTCAAGCGCCTCGAGACCACCGCCACGCCCTGACCCTCGCAGCCCTGCCTCACGCCAGGAGCGCGAGCAGATCGTCCCGGGTGAGGCCGCCCGCGCGGTCGCCGCCCGAGAGCGCCGCCTCCGCGAGCGCCCGCTTCTCCGCCTGCAGCGCGAGGATGCGCTCCTCCACCGTGCCCAGCGCCACCAGCCGATGCACCATCACCGGGCGCTCCTGCCCGATGCGGTGCGCGCGGTCCGCGGCCTGGTCCTCCACGGCCGGGTTCCACCACGGGTCCACCAGGAACACGTGGTCCGCCGCGGTGAGGTTCAGGCCCGCGCCGCCCGCCTTCAGCGAGAGCAGCATCACCGGCGGCCCGGACTCGGACTGGAACTCGGCGACCACCCCCGCGCGATCGCGCGTCGAGCCGTCCAGCCGCGCGAAGCGCAGGTTGGACTGGGCGAGCCTCGGCTCGATCAGGTCCAGCAGGCTCGTCCACTGCGAGAACACCAGCGCCTTGTGTCCGTCCGCCGCGGCCTCCTCGAGCGCCTCCACCAACTGATCGACCTTGGCGCTGGTCTGGGCCGTCTGCCCGGGCACGAGCGCCGGGTGGCAGCACGCCTGCCGCAGCCGGAGCAGGGCCTCCAGGGCCGCGAGCACGCTCCCGCCCGCCTCCAGGCTCTGCACCACCTCGTCGCGCGTCGCGGCGTGGATGGCGTCGTACAGCGCCCGCTCCTCGGCCGAGAGCTCGATGCGCTCCACCACCTCGGTTCGCGGCGGCAGCTCGGGCGCCACCTCGCGCTTCAAGCGCCGAAGCAAAAATGGCTTCACGCGCTCGCGCAGCCGCGCCGCCGCCCCCGCCTGCCCTTCGGCGATGGGCCGGGCGTAGCGCGCGTCGAAGTCTTCACGTCCGCCCAACAGGCCCGGGTTCAGGAAGTGGAGCTGGCTCCAGAGCTCCTCCAGGCGGTTCTCCACCGGGGTGCCGGTCATGGCCACGCGGGTCGTCGCCTGGAGCCGGTACGCCGCGCGCGCCACCTGGCTGTCCGGGTTCTTGATCGCCTGGGCCTCGTCCAGCACCACCGTCGCCCAGCGCCGGGCGGTGAGCGCCTCCGCGTCCAGGCGCAAGAGCGCGTAGCTGGTCAGCGTGAGGTCCGCGTCGGGGTCCAGCTTGCGATCGGGCCCGTGGTACAGCGACACCTTCAGCGACGGCCGGAACTTCGCGGCCTCCGCCGCCCAGTTGAAGATCACGCTCGTGGGCGCGACCACCAGCGCGGGGCCCTCGACGGCACAGAGCGCCTGCAGCGTCTTGCCCAGGCCCATGTCGTCGGCGAGCAGCGCGCCCATCCCCGCTTGCGCGAGGAAGCGCAGCCAGCGCACGCCGTGCTCCTGGTAGTGGCGCAGCGACGCGGTGAGGTCCTTGGGGAGCGGCGCCTCGGGCAGCGCCGTGAAGTCCGCGAGCAGCGGCTTGAGCCGCGCGAACCCGGGAGGCGGCGGACGCTCCAGCGCCTCGCACAGCCGCGCGAGATCCGGCAGGGCGCTCGCGGGCAGGTCCTGACGGTCGGCCTTGGCGGCGAGCAGGTCGGCGATGCGCTCGCCGTAGCGCGCGAGCCAGTCCCGCGGCAGCGGCGCGAAGCCGCCCTCGAGCAGCGGCACCAGCGACGCCCCCGCCTTCCACGCGCGCAGCACCGCCGCCGGGTCTGCGTGGGAGAGGCCGGGCTTGCCGCCCACCGACCGGGACTCGAAGGCCACGTCGAAGCGATCGCCGTCCACGGTCAGGCGCGGGGTCAGCGCGGGGGCCACGAAGAACTGCTTGTGCGCGTCGCCGCGGATGGCGCCTTCCACGTCCTTGAGCTTCGCCACCATTGCCACGCCAGCCTCGCCCTCGAAGCGCTCACGGTGGCCGGGGAGCAGCTGCAGCGACTGCAGCTTGCGCAGGATGCGCTCCTCCATCGCCTCGTCGCGGGTGGGCAGCTCGTCGCCGAGCATCACCAGCTTGCCCGCGTCCACGCGCGCGACCGGGGGATCGCCGTAGACCAGCAGCGGCAGCACCGAGAGCGCGTCGCCCTCGCGCTCGACGCGCAGCTCCAGCCGCACGCGGGCCTTCGACGACTTGGGGGTGCGGCGCGTGCGGACCTCGAAGGGGATGCGCTCCTTGAGCGAGGGCACGAGGCGGGTGAACACCTCGACGCGCTGCTCGGGGCCGTAGAACTTGCCGGCGCGGAACTCGGCCATCTCGCGGGCGTCGAGGCGGGTCTCGGCGACGGGGTGTAGCGTGTCGCCGCAGAGGGCGAGCCCGTTGGAGAAGACCTCGGTGACGCGCGGGTCCTGCGCGAGGCTGATGCGCAGGCCGTCGCCCTGGTCTTCGAGCACGCCGATGAGCCCCACGCGCTCGCGCGAGACCTTCACCGGTGCGCCGTCGAGCCGCACGTCGAGGTCCACCAGCTCCTCGAGCAGGGCGACCATCACCTCGCGCGGGAGCCAGCCGGACAGGCGCATGCCCAGCACGTGATCGACCTTGAGGTCGGCCGGGCCGGCGAGGAAGGTCGGGGCCTGAATGCGCCCGGACTGGATGGCGGAGAGCGTGGCCTCGAAGGGGTCCACCTTGTCGCCCAGGACGAAGGCGCGGCCGAAGCCCAGGGCGCCGTCGCGGCGGGAGAAGAGGTAGCGCAGCCGGGCCATGGACGCGGGCGCCTCGGGGAGGCTCTTGCCGTCCTGGCGGGCGCGGCGCAGCGCGATGGTCGCCGCGGCCACGTGCTCGCAGACGTCCTCGCTGGTGCCGCAGTCGCAGGACCAGTCCGCGTCGGCGAGGTAGAGCGTGACCACCTTCCCGGCGATGGCGCCCGGCGGGGTGACGCGGATGACGGCGTGCTCCGCATCGGCGGACTCGCCCACGATGGTCGCCGAGCGCGTCAACTCCACCGCGCGGGACCAGTTCAGCCGCGAGCAGGCCTCGCGGACGGCCTCGAAGAGCTCCTGCATGGCGCGCAATGGAAGGGATCTCGCGCGGGGCGTCAAGGCGCTTGCGCGGTCAGAGAAGAGCAGCGGGGCTTGCGTCGGGTACCGCCGCTCCCGGCGTGACTCCATCCTGCGGCACCCTCGCGGTTCTGCTATCTTCCCCGCGCCGTCGGGCCACGAAGGCCCGCCCAGTTGCGACGCCGGGGACGGGGGGGCGTCGCGTCTCGATCTCAAGGAGCAGGAACGATGTCGCGGACCACCAAGAAGACCACCGGAACGACCGAGGAGGCCAAGGTCCTCGAGCACGCCCGCTCGCAGCCGGCCGGACGCACGGGCATGGAGCTGGACGTCCTGCGCCGGGCGTTCGCGGACCATCTGCAGTACTCGCAGGGCAAGGACGAGCACTCCTCCACCCCGCTGGACCGCTTCTTCGCCGTCGCCTACACCGTGCGCGACCGCCTCGCCCACCGGTGGATCGAGACGCAGCAGAGCTACTACAAGGCCGACGCCAAGCGGGTGTACTACCTCTCGCTCGAGTTCCTCATGGGCCGGGCGCTGGGCAACAACCTGCTCAACCTGGGGATGTACGACGTGATGAAGAAGGCCCTGGGCGACGCGGGCCTGGACCTCACCGACATCCTCGAGCAGGAGGTGGACGCGGGGCTGGGCAACGGCGGCCTCGGCCGCCTCGCCGCGTGCTTCCTGGACTCCATGGCCACGCTGTCGCTGCCAGCGTATGGCTACGGAATCCGCTATGAATTCGGCATCTTCGACCAGGAGATCCGCAACGGGTACCAGGTGGAGAAGCCCGAGGAGTGGCTGCGCTTCGGCAACCCCTGGGAGTATGCGCGGCCCGAGTATCAGGTGCCGGTGGGCTTCTTCGGCCGCACCGAGCGGCCGGCCGGGGCGAGCGCCCGCTCCAAGACCGCCTGGGTCGACACCCGGCACGTCATGGGCATGCCGTACGACACCCCCATCGCCGGGTACAAGAACGACACGGTGAACACGCTGCGGCTGTGGCGCGCGCGGGCGTTCCAGGAGTTCGACCTCGCCGACTTCAACGCGGGCGACTACCTCGCGGCGGTGGAGGACAAGAACCTCTCGGAGAACATCTCCAAGGTCCTCTACCCCAACGACCTGACGGTCATGGGCAAGGAGCTGCGGCTCAAGCAGCAGTACTTCTTCGTGGCCTGCTCCATCGCCGACATCGTGCGCCGCTACCAGAAGATGCACGAGAACTTCGACGACTTCGGGAAGAAGACCGCGATCCAGCTCAACGACACCCACCCGGCCATCACGGTGGCGGAGCTGATGCGCGTGCTGGTGGACGAGCAGGACGTGAGCTGGGACAAGGCCTGGGCCATCACCCGGGAGACCTGCGGCTACACCAACCACACCCTCATGTCCGAGGCGCTGGAGAAGTGGTCGGTGGACCTCTTCGCGCGGCTGCTGCCCCGGCACCTGGAGATCATCTTCGAGATCAACCAGAGCTTCATGGACGAGGTTCGGGCGAAGTACCCGGGCGACGTGGGCAAGCTGCAGCGGATGTCGCTCATCGAGGAGGGGCACCACAAGCAGATCCGCATGGCGCACCTGGCGGTGGTGGGCAGCCACAGCGTGAACGGCGTGGCCGCCCTGCACACCGACCTGCTCAAGGCGGAGCTGTTCCAGGACTTCGACCAGCTCTGGCCGGGCAAGTTCAACAACAAGACCAACGGCGTCACCCCGCGGCGCTGGGTGGTGATGTCCAACCCCGAGCTGACGCGGCTGATCAACTCGGCCATCGGGGAGTCGTGGGCGACCAACCTGGACGACCTGCGCAAGCTGGAGCCGTTCGCCGAGGACGCCTCGTTCCGCAAGAAGTTCCGGGAGATCAAGCGGGCGAACAAGGTGCTGCTGGCCGAGCGCATCAAGCACGAGAACGGCATCACCGTGGACCCGGACTCGATGTTCGACGTCCATGTGAAGCGCATCCACGAGTACAAGCGCCAGCTGCTCGACCTGATGCACGTGATCGCGCTGTACCAGCGCATCAAGGCCAACCCGCGCATGGAGATGGTGCCGCGGACGGAGCTCTTCGGCGGCAAGGCGGCGCCCGGGTACCACATGGCCAAGGGCATCATCAAACTCATCAACTCCGTGGCCGCGGTGGTGAACCACGACACCGACGTGCGCGGGCGGCTCTCGGTGGTGTTCCTGAAGAACTACCGGGTGTCCTTCGCCGAGCGCATCTTCCCGGCGGCGGACCTCTCCGAGCAGATCTCGACGGCGGGCAAGGAGGCCTCGGGCACGGGGAACATGAAGTTCTCGCTGAACGGCGCGCTGACCATCGGCACGCTGGACGGCGCGAACGTGGAGATCCGCGAGGAGGTGGGGGCGGAGAACTTCTTCCTCTTCGGACTCACCGTGCAGCAGGTGCACGAGCTGCGGCGCCGCGGCTACAACCCCTGGGAGTACTACCGCGCGAACCACACCCTGAAGGCGGTGGTGGACGCCATCGCCGACGGGACGTTCTCGCCGGGTGAGCCGAAGCAGTTCCAGCCCATCGTGGACTCGCTGCTCCACGGCGGCGACCCGTACCTGCTCCTCGCCGACTTCCAGGCCTACCTGGACTGCCAGGACCAGGTGTCCAAGGCGTTCCAGGACAAGGAGAAGTGGACGCGGATGGCGATCATCAACGTCGCGCGCATGGGCAAGTTCAGCTCGGACCGCACGATCCAGCAGTACGCCGACGAGATCTGGAAGGTGAAGGCGGTGAAGCGGAAGTAGAGCCTCGCCGCAAGCTGATGCTGCGCGGAGCCCCCGGTCTGCCTGGACCGGGGGCTTCTGCGTTCCAGGTGAGGTGCCCAACAGCCACTGCGGCCTGGAAGTGGAAGGGGCAGTCCACTTGGGGCCCCGCGAGCTGTCGCCGGCGACCGCCCGAACGAGCATCTGCCGGACGTCATGGACCGCCCCGGGACTCCTCATCGGTCCTGGAGACGGGTCAGGGGGTCTTCGTGCACATCCGCTGACTTCAGGAAGCATACTTCCCGAAACGATCACTTACGGGAGCTATGCTTCCTGTTGTCTCGCCGCCCGTCCGTGGACCCCTGTACCTGCCTGGACTCCTCACGTCCTCGAGGGAGCGCGAAGCCGCCGGGGCCCAGGCTGGGGATCCCGTGGCAGTCCCGGGAGTCCGGGGACCTGGAGTCATGCAGGGTTGCGCTTGCGACCTCGGGGCCCTCTGCCTATCCGTCCCCCTTCAAAGCCAGCCGCCTCAAACCTGGGGCCAGCAGCTACCAGAGGTAGGGCAGCAGCGCGCGGCGTTCCGCGGGGTAGTCGGGGAACTCGCTCCGGTACCAGCGGTGGGTGGAGCGTGCTCGCGGCGCGAGGTTGGCCACGGTCCAGACCGCGAACGCGAGGCCGCTCACCGACCAGGTCAGCAGCGCCCACCCGCACCACTCGACGATCTCCCCGAGGTAGTTGGGACTGGAGACCAACCGGTACGGCCCACCCCGCGGCACCTTGTAGCCGGTCTCGCCGGGGGCGCGCAGCGCGCGGAGGATGGCGTCGGCCCAGCGGTTGACCACGAAGCCCAGGACGAAGAACGCCGCTCCGACGACGAACCGCGGATCGGCGAGCCAGGCGCCCGGGTGCTGCGCGAGGTGGAAGAGGAAGTAGCCGTTGGTCCCGGCATTCACCAGGTTGAACATCGCCCCCATGCCGACCACTGAGGCGGGCATGGGCCGCGGGTTCGCGAGCGTCAGCGGATACAGGAAGGCCCGATGCAGGTAGTGCGCCTCCCAGAGCGCGAGGAAGGCCCAGGCCGCGGGAGTGCGCTGCGCGCCGGTGAGGAAGAGCGCCCCGAACAGCAGCGGCGAGGCCATCTCCATCAGCACCCAGCCCAGCCGCGCCGGGAGCACCGGGCCCCAACCGGACCGGGCGAACCGGCCGTACGGCGCGGAGATGAAGAAGAGCAGCACGAAGGTGGCCAGGCCGATGGCCATCCAGCCGAGCACCAGGTTCTGGAAGAGGTCGGGGGACATGCGGCGCGGAGCCTAGACCGCGCCCCTCCCCACGCCCAACGAAAACGCCGCGGTGATAGCCTGCGCGGGACTCACTCCCGGAGGTCGAACATGCCCCGCGCCCTGACGCTCGTTGCCATCCTGGCCGTCGCCGCCTGCACCACCACCGACGACTCCATCTGCACCCCGGGCCTTCCGTGCGAGTGCACCACCGTCACCGCCTGCTCCAAGTCCTGCAGCGGCACCGCCTGCGCCATGACCTGCAGCGGGGCCGGGGCGTGCAATCTGGACTGTCCCGAGGGAGGCTGCACCTTCGACTGCAAGGGGACCGGCACCTGCAACGCGACCTGCACCAAGGCCGGCTGCACCATGAACGCCACCGCCAGCGGCAGCTCCACCCTCGACTGCCCCGGCGGCAAGTGCACCCTCAAGGCCACCGGCACCGGGGCGACGGTCCTGCGGTGCTCCGGCAACGGCTGCACCTTCGACTGCAGCAGCATCGGCACCTGCGAGCTGCAGGCCTGCACCAAGGAGTGCGCGCTCCAGTGCAAGGGCACGGGCACCTGCACCAGCACCTGCCGCGACCCGAGCTGCACCAATAGCTGAGCGATCAGCCTTCGGAGATCTCTCCCTTGGGTTCTTCGCGACGAGTCGCGAAGACCCGGCAAGAGGCCCCGCTACGCCTCGCGCGGCGGGCTCACCAGCGCCTCGCCCTCGGTGACCACCACGCCGTCCTGGTTGGTGGCCGTGGTCTTCAGGCGCAGCCGCTTGTTCTCGATGACCTCCACGACCTCGGCCTCGGCGGTGATGGTGTCGCCGATGCGCACTGGTGCGGTGAAGCGCAGGTCCTGCTTCATGTAGATGGTGCCCGGCCCGGGCAGCTGCATCCCCAGCACCGACGAGATGAGCCCGCCGGTGAGCATGCCGTGCGCGATGCGCCCGCCGAACTTGGTCTTCTTCGCCCACGACTCGTTCACGTGCGCCGGGTTCAGGTCGCCGGTGATGCCCGCGAACAGGTACACGTCGGTCTCGGTGATGGTCTTGGTGGTCGAGGCCTTGTCGCCAATCTTGAAACGCATGTCTTGCCTCCTCGGATCGGGGGATCAGCGGGTCAGCGTTCAGCCGCAGCGGTACTGGATGCCGAAGGTCGCCTGCGGGTACTCCCAGGTCAGCGCGCCGGGCTTGGGGCAGACCAGTCGGCAGGTGCCACACTCGAGGCACCCGGCGTAGTCGAACTTCACCTCGCCGTTCTCGAGCTTGTAGAGCAGCGCGGGGCACGCCCAGGTGCACGGCTTGTCCGTGCAGGTCTTGCAGATCGCGGGGTCGAGCCGGATGTGGGCGTGCTCCTCGTCCACCTGGAACTTGTCCACGCCCAGCTTCTCTTCGATGGTCATCTTCACAGCGCCCGACCTCCCTTCCACGCGTCCCGCCCCAGCTGGAAGAGCGAGGCGCGTCCGGCCATGGCCTCGCGCGCCAGTGCCAGCGCGTGCTTCGGCTCGCCGGCCCCGTCCACGGTGAACATCTTCTGCAGCAGCGCCGCGGCCATCTCCGGGTAGGCCCCGAACATCCGCGGGGTGTGCTCGATGAACTCCGGGGCCTTGGCGTAGAAGCGCAGCTCCTTGAGGACGAAGCTCTCCTCCAGCCGCTGCCGGTAGGGGTGCTCAGGGGGAAACAGCCGCTCGGCCA
>CAZAIE010000075.1:0-13475 GCA_964485035.1 uncultured Myxococcaceae bacterium
GGCTGCGACCAGCCGCTCGGGGTCCTTGTCCGCGAGGAGCCGACGCGCGACGGCGAGGTCCTCCTCGCCTGCGTTCTCGCACAGTGCACCGATGGCCTGGATGAGCCGGTCCTGGTCCAGCGCGCGGATCTCCTCGGCGCTGGTCACCGGGGCCCAGGTGGGCTTCACGTTTGCGGACCGGAAGAGCCGTTCGGCGACGGCGCGGAAGCGGATGGGGACGAGGACCACGCTCACGCCTTTGCGGCCGGCGCGGCCGGTGCGTCCGCTGCGGTGCTGGAGCACTTGTGGGTCGCGGGGGAGGTCGGACTGGATGACCAGGTCCAGCGCCGGGAGGTCGAGCCCGCGGGCGGCGACGTCGGTGGCCACCAGGACGCGGGCGCGGCCGTCGCGGAGGGCCTGGAGCGCGCGCAGGCGCTCGGGCTGGGTCAGCTCTCCGCTGATGGCCACGGCGGCGAACCCGCGCTCGGCGAGGTTGGCCTGGAGGTGGTTCACTCCGTCGCGCGTCGCGCAGAAGACGAGCGCGCCTGAGGGGTCGTAGCGGCGCAGCGTGTTGACGATCGCGTGCTCGAGCTCGCGCGGGGCGACCAGGTGGGCCCGGTACTCGATGTCGGCGTGCGCGGCGCGGGCGGGGGTGGCGGAGAGCCGCAGGGCGTTGCGCTGGTACTTCCGGGCGATCTCCACGATGGCCGAGGGAAGCGTCGCGGAGAGCATCAGCGTGCGGCGCTCGGCGGGGGCGTCGTGGAGGATGCGCTCCAGCTCCTCGCGGAAGCCCATGTCCAGCATCTCGTCGGCCTCGTCGAGGACCGCGACCTTGAGCGAGCCCAGCTTCAGGTTCTTGCGGTCGAGGTGGTCGCAGAGCCGGCCGGGGGTGCCGACCACGATGTGGGCGCCGTCGGCGAGGATGCGCTGCTCGCGGCGCGGGTCCATGCCGCCCACGCAGGAGCAGATGCGCGCGCCCGTGCTGGCGTAGAGCCACGAGAGCTCCTGCTGGACCTGCAGCGCCAGCTCGCGCGTGGGCGCCACCACCAGCGCGAGCGGCTCGCGCGCCCGGCCGAACCGTGCCGCCTCCCCGAGGATCTCCGGGGCGAGCGCGAGGCCGAAGGCGGCGGTCTTCCCGGAGCCCGTCTGGGCAGACACGAGGAGGTCCCGGCCTGCGTTGGCGGGCGAGAGGATCAGCTCCTGGACGGGGGTGGCGGTGGCGTATCCGCGGGCGGCGAGGGCCGCGGCGAGCGAGGGATGCGGCGCGAGTTCGTTGAATTCCATGCCGAAGGAGTAACCGATTCCGGGAACGGCCGCCGAAAGGATTGATTCGCGGGTCGCGGGGGAGTGGAGGGGACAGCCGACGCGAAGGAGCGGATCGGTCCTGCAGCGCGAGGAGCCAGATGACGCTCCGGGCATCCGGAGCGCTCCTTCGGCCTGGAAGGGAACCTGTCTTCAGCGTGGGAATCAGACGGACCCGAAGACTCGCCGTCGCCCGGGGCGGAGCCGGCCTCGTGCCTGGAAGGCTGCGGGTGGGGGCCGGCCTGACACCTCGCGTTGGCGCCGGTTACTTAACTTCGATTAAGTAACGCCCTCGAATCCCCAGGGGTCCCCCCAGGCCTGTCGGTCGCAGAGCCAACGCCGTAGAGGGCGCCGCGAGGCGCCGCGCGCGTAGGCCGCGAGGTGGATCATCCGACTCGGGCTCACGTGGCAGCCCGCGAGGCTCGTCGCGCGGGGGCCAGACGGCCCCCCTCTCTCTGGCCGGGGAGCGTGCACGGAACCCGTGCGACTCTTCCCCTTCGAAGCCGGGGAGCCCAGGTCCGCTCCGGGGCAGGGGGACGCCTCCCGGGAACGGGACCCATTACTTAATTGGCGTTAAGCAAACCCCTCCCAATCCGAGGGTCCGTCAGTTCATCCGCGCGGGCACGGTGAGGGCGAACTCGGGGATCTCCGCGTCGAAGAGCGTCCCGTCGGGGAGCATCATGCGGTAGGTCCCGCGCATCGACCCCAGCGGCGAGGGCAGCGGGCAGAAGCTCTGGTACTGGTGCACCGCTCCGGGCGGGATGGTGGGCTGCTCTCCAATGACCCCTGGCCCCTCCACGTGCTCCTCGCGCCCGAGGGCATCGGTGATGATCCAGTGGCGGCTCAGGAGCTGCGCCGGGACGGGACCCTCGTTCGCGATGCGCACGTCGTAGGCGAACAGGAACCTCCCCGGGGCCGACTTCTCGGGCAGGTGGCGACTCTCGACGGTGACGCGGATGCCCGCGGTCTGCGCGGTGGCCATGATGTCCTCCGGGTTGCGCTGCTTGGATGCCGGAGGAGCCCGGAGGGTGCGCTACCAGCGCGACATCGCCCCCAGGTTGCGCACTGTCTTCCACCCGTTCCGCTTGAGCACGCCAGCCGCAGCGGCGCTGCGTGCCCCGGAGGCGCAGTACACGACCACCGCCTTCTCCTTCGGCCCCACGGCCGACAACCGGGACTCCAAGTCCTGGACGGGGATGTTCAGCGCCCCTTCCAGGTGTCCCGAGGCGAACTCTCCTGGGGTGCGGACATCGAGCAGCTGCGCCCCCTCCTGGACCAGGCGCCTGGCTTCGACGCTGGAGACGTCCCCGCGGCGCTTCAGGATCATCCAGACGACGAGGAGCGCGGCCAGGGCGTAGAAGACGTGCTCGGCGGTGAACGGCATCGGTCAGCCTCCTTGGGAGAGCCTTTGGAGCCCCGAGCGCCCAAAAGGGTTCGCGTGGGGGCCGAGTCCCCGCAAGGGCTGTCGCCGAGACCCGGGCGTCGCGATGCTCGGCCCACTCCGCCAACGGCGGTATCCTCTGGAAATCGTGACGACCTCCCGACGAGTCCTGCTCACCCTGCTCGCGCTCCTGGCGCTCCTCGTCCCAGCCCTGGCGCAGGCTGCCGACCTCACCGTCCACGTCCTGGACGTCGGCCAGGGCGATTCGATCCTCATCGTCTCGCCGGTGGGGAAGACGGTGCTCGTGGACGCCGGCCCGCCCGACTCGGCGCGGCACCTCGCCGCCCGGGTCCGCGAGCTGGTCGGCGGCTCCCAGCTCGACCTCCTGCTGATGACGCACCCGCACGCGGACCACATCGGCGGGATGGAGGCGGTGCTCGAGGCGGTGGGCGCGCGCATCTTCATGGAACCCGGCTTCGACCACGCCTCGCCGCTCTACTCCCGCCTGCTGCGCACCCTGGAGTCCAAGGGCGTCGCCTTGAAGGTGGGCGAGGCGGGACGAAACGTGGACCTCGGCGGCGGAGCATCGCTGCGGCTCCTGGCGCCGGCCAAGCCCTTCTTCAAGCGCACCCGGTCGGACGCCAACGCCAACAGCATCGTGATGCGCCTGACCTACAGGAACACCGCCTTCTACCTCTCCGCCGACTCCGAGGCCGAGACCGAGCGCCGCATCCTCCAGAGCGGCGAGGAGCTGCGTGCGGACGTCTACAAGGTCGCGCACCACGGCAGCCGCCACAGCAACACGCGCGAGCTCCTGGAGCAGGTCCGCCCCAAGATCGCCGTGGTCTCGGTGGGGGCCGGGAACGACTACGGTCACCCCACCCGGCAGGCGCTGGACCGGCTGGAGGCCGCGCGGGCGGAGGTGCTGCGCACCGACCTCGACGGGGAGATCATCCTCAAGAGCGACGGGGAGCGCGTGATCTACGCGACCGAGAAGGGCGGCGGCTTCGCGGTGACCACGCCCCCGGTCGTCGAGGAGCGCCCCGCGCCCGTCCCGGTGGTCCGCGAGACTCCCCGGCGCGATCCGCCTCGTCCGCGAGAGCCCAAGACGCAAGTGAAGGACGAGCCGCGCCCGAAGGAGGTGGAGGTCGCGGTGACGCAGCCGACGCCGCCGCCGACGAGGCCCGCCGCCAAGACGATCGACCTGGAGCCCAGGCCGGCGCCGACCCCCGCCAGCTCCGACGGCTACGTGGGGTCCCGCAACTCCCAGGTGTTCCACCGGGCCGGGTGCGACAACGCCCTGCGCATCAAGCCGGAGAACCTCATCCGCTACAAGACGCGGGAGGAGGCCGTCGGCGACGGTCGCCGCCCGGGGAAGGACTGCAATCCATGAAGCCCGCCACCGCCGCGCCGTTCGTCGATCGCATCGAGGGGAAGGTCGCCGTGCTGGTGGTGGACGGCGCCGAGCAGCGGGTCTTGCTCGCGAAGTTGCCCAAGGGCGTGCGCGAGGGCGTCTACCTCACCGCCGATCTCGCTGCCATCGACGAGGAGGCGACGAAGGCGGCGAAGGCCGAGACCTCGGCGCTGCGCGACCGGCTCAAGAAGGACGACGACGGCGGCGACTTCGCGCTGTAGCCCCGCTCAACGGCACTGCGAGTACTCCTTCCCTGGGCCTTGAGGACGGGGTAGCCGCTGGAGTTCTGGTAGGCCTGCAGCCCGATGTCCTGGAAGCCCATGCCGTCGTTGGCGTCCACGAGCAGTCGCAGGTTCTCCACGCGCCACCGCATCACCGAGCCGCCCGAGGACTGGCCTGCCACGCTGCCTGCGGAGCCGGTGGAGTAGCTCTCCCCGCCCGTGCCCATGAACATCGTGCCGTCCGGGCGGAAGACCACGCGCGAGGAGCTGGAGACGCCGCTGCCGCCGCTGCCGGTGGAGCGGTAGCTGAACGAGCACCACGCCGAGGACGTCAGCAGCTGGCGCGCCTGCTGATCCTGCGGCGAGCCGCCTCCCAGGTTCGCCGGAGCGGGAGCCTGGGGACGCTGCGCCTGTGGACGCTGCGGCTGCCCGGCGGCCGGCTGGCCCTGACCGTTTGCCGCGAGCCAGGCGCGTGCCTGCGCCATCGCCTCGGCCTCCGCGTCCTCGTCACCTTCCTCGGCTTCCTTCGCCTGGGCCCGCGCCGCCGCCTTCTGCAGCGGTGAGGGACCCTTCCCCGCGGCGCCCACGCGCTTGTAGGTCAGCGCCACGCCTGACATCTGCAAGACCAGCCGATCGGCCTTGAGCGTGTAGGCGACGGTGTCCTCGCCGATGGTGAGCTGGCCTGCCTTCGCCGACCAGCGGGCCTCCTCGCCGCCCATCGACGCCGTGCCGTCGGCCCGGAGCTCCAGGGTCTCGCTGGCGGCTCCTTCCATCTGGTACTTGCCCACCAGCTCCAGGGTCTGGGCGTGGGCGGTGGCGCTGAGCGTGAGGCTCAGGACGACGACGACGGCGAGGCGGTTGGAGCCGGAAGGATAACGCCGAGTGCCAGGGGGCCGTCCATCCGTCGAGCTGCAAGGCCTGGCACCTGACGACGGCCGGCGCGGAGGCGATGGGGAGTGCTGCCTGACTCTCTTGAATGACCAAACAATCCAAGAGCTTACGGGCCAGAAGACATGCCCCGGGAAGGCCCCTGGGGGCTCCGCCAAGGCCCGTGGGAGGCCGGAAGATTCCCAGGCTTGTTAAAGCCCGCATCCCCCCACCGGCTCGTTCCAGCGAGCCGCCCAGGAGCCCAGGAGGGCCTCGGGGCCGGTTTGCGGGTCGAACCTGGCACCTGCGGACACGAACCTGGCACCCGGCCACCCCCGCTCGGGGGAGGGTGGCGATTGGCCCACAACCTGGACCTGTCCGAGACCTCCGAGGTAGGACCTCCACACCAGCTTCGAGGATGCCCATGACCCGACGGATGCGATGGCTCTCCCTGTTCCTATTCCTGGCTTCAGCTTCAGCCTCGGCCCAGACCGCGCTCTGTGACGGCCTGGGGGCCGACGAGAAGAAGGTCGCCGCGGAGCTGCTCGGCCGGCTCAAGCCCTACGAGTGCTGCGACGACACCTTCACGCGGTGCCTGGCCACCTCCCGCGACCGCTGCCCCATCGTCACCCGCCTCGCGAACTCCATCTGCCGGTCTGCCGCGCTGGGCCGCGACGTCGCGACCATCGAGGCCGCCTATGGCAAGCGCCGCGCGAGCATGACCGGCCCGGCGACGTTCCCCATTCCCCAGGACGACGCCTTCCGCATCGGCGACTTCTCGGCGCCGGTGGTGGTCGTGGTCTACGCCTGCACCCGCTGTCCCTTCTGCAAGGACATGGTCCTGGGGCTGCACACGGAGATCACCGAGGACCGCCTCCAGGGCAAGGTCCGCATGTACCTGCGCCCCTTCCCGCTCAAGAGCCACGAGGGCTCCACCGAGGGCGCGCTGGCGCTCATGGCCGCCGCGCGGCTGGGCCGCTTCTGGCCCATGGCCCTCTACACCTTCCGCCACTTCAACGAGTTCCATCCCTCGGTGCTCGCAGACTGGGCGGGCTTCTCCGGCATGGAGCGCGAGGACTTCGAGAAGGCGATGGTCGAGGACCGGACCCGCGAGGCGCTCTCGGAGGTGAAGAAGGAGGGGCTGCGCGCCAAGGTCGAGGCGACGCCCACGCTGTTCATCGACGGGCGGCGCTACGTCGGCGACCTGGAGCTGGGCGCGGTGGTGGACGCGCTCTTGGAGCAGGCGGAGCGCAAGCGCCCATGACCCCGCTCGATCGCGCCGGGTTCGACCTGGCTCCGGACGTGGTCTGGGCGCTGCACTGCGCCGAGGGCCCGGTGCCCAGGCAGAGCGTGGAGGCGGCGCGCGCCTTCCTGGAGAAGGAGCTGCGGCCCTGGGAGCTGAACGCGGACTCCTGGCGCAAGCCGATGGACGACGTACGGCGCGAGGCCGCCGCGCTGCTTGGCGGCGAGCCGGGGGACTACACCCTCACCGGCAGCACGTCGGCGGGGCTCACCTGTGTGGCCCAGGGCTACCCCTGGCGCGCCGGGGACGAGGTGCTCGCGCCGCTGGGCGAGTTCCCCAGCAACGCCTGGCCGTGGAAGGCGCTGGCCGCGCGCCGCGTCACCTTTCGCGAGGTCTCGCTCTGGGACGGCCACCTCGCCGGCCGCCGCGCCCTCGACTCCGCGCCGCCCTCCGCCGGGCAGGACCCCGAGGGAAGGCTGCTTGCGGCCATCGGCCCGCTCACCCGGATGCTCACCGTGTCCTGGGTCCGCTTCCAGGACGGCCTCCGGCTCGATCTCGCGCGGTTGGCGCGCGGTTGCCAGGAACGCGGCGTCGCGCTGGTGGTGGACGGCATCCAGGGGGCGGGCGTGCTCCCGCTGCGGCTCGAGGGGATCTCGGCGTTCGCCACCGGCGTGCACAAGGGCCTGCTCTCGCCGCAGGGCGCGGGGCTGCTCTGGACCGCCCCGGAGTTCCGCGAGCGGCTCTCGCCGGTGGGTTCGTGGCTCTCGGTGGAGGAGGGTGGGGACTTCCGCCGGCCAGCGACCGACCTCGAGCGCGCCTGGCTCGCAGCGCGGCTCCGCCGCAACCGAAGTGCTCGTGCCGACCATCCAGCGGCGGAGCCGCGGTCGACAGTCGACAGTTGAGGGTCGAGAGCAGGCCTCACGACCCGCCGGCCGGTTGCTGCGGTGCACTACAAATCCTCCCGCCCCGAGAAGCTTTCGAGCGGTAGTAGTTCAGACGGACGCCGCTTCGAGCAGGGCGGGATGGGCGGCCTGATGCTGGTGCCGCTCGCGCGCTCGCTGGCGACGCTGCGCGAGGCAGGGCTCGCCCGTATCGCCGCGCACGTGGATGCCCTCCAGGCGCGGTTGCTCGATCGGCTCGGGGACACCGGCTGGAAGGGCGAGGCGTCACGGCTTCAGGCGCTGCGTCGCGGCGGACACCTGGGGCCCATACTCGGCCTGTTCCACGGCGGGAGGGGCGGCGACGCGATGAACGCGCTGCTCAAGGCAGGCGCGGCCCGGCACCTGTTCACGTCCGTGCGAGAGGGCTACCTGCGGCTGGCGCTGCATGGCTGGCACACCGAGGCGGACGTGGACCGGCTCGCGGGGTGGCTCGCCGAGGGGTGAGCGCGCCGTCGGACCGTCCGACCGACTGGGGAGGTCACGGCATTCCGCGTGGCCAAGAACCTCCGGCGATGGTGGTTGAACAGCGCCAAGCCGCTGAACACGGTGCTGACGATTCGCTACTACGACAAGCTGGGTCTGCCGAGGCTGTCCGGCTGAACCTCAACCAACCGAACCGCAGGATGCGGACCCGCATGTCTGGCGGTGTGGCAGGGGAGTGAGACTGCCCCGTCACCCCCAATGCCGAGCCGCCGGGAGCTTGGTCGTTTCCTTCGTCTTCTGCCCGGCCCCTGCCAGCTCTGCCTCCCTCCTCGGCTATACTGCGCGTTCCAAATTTGCTGGACCCGAGGTGGACCATGCCTGTGAAGAACGACCCTGCCGCGCTGCGCACGCTGGTGGCGCAGAAGCTGGCGAACAAGGTGCTGTCGCAGACCGAGGCCAACGCCATCGCCAAGGAGGCGCTCAAGGACGGCTTCACCGCCGAGGAGGGCCAGGCCCTGGTGGCGGCGCTGACCGGCGCCATCACCACCGACGGCATCGACCTGTCGTCTGCGACCAAGCAGGCGACGCTGAATGCGCTCCTGGGCAAGCTGGACAAGGTCACCCCGCTCCCGGTCGACCGCACCGGCGCGGAGACGCTCCCCAACGGCAGCGTCAACTTCGCGAAGCTCCTCTCCATGCAGGCCAGCGCCAAGCCCGACCCGCTGGCGAAGCCCACCCTCAGCGGCAACGCGCTCGCGGTGGACAAGAAGGGCGAGCTCTCGGTGGGACCGCGGCGCCAGACGCTGGACCTCGCGCACCCGGCCGGCCAGCTCCTCGAGGGGCTGTGGGGCCTCTCGCTCCCCGGCCAGACCGCGAAGCTCCCCGAGGCCAGCGCCCGGGCGCTGCAGGCGAACCTCGCGGCGGGGCTGAGGACCGCGCTCGCCGTTCCGCAGCAGGACCCGGACAAGTTCAACCGCGGCGCCGCCGTCTGCGCGGCCACCGCGGCGCTGGGCGAGGTCGCGGGGCAGTGGACCGCGGAGACCGCTGACGCCGTCCTCGAGGTGGCCGAGAAGTCCGCGAGCCCGATGACCAAGGCCCTGGCCCTGCGCGCGCTCGACGGCGCGAAGCTCACCGAGGCCCAGGCCGCCCGCCGCGCCGCGATCACCGCGGTGGAGGGTGGGGCGGACCTCTTGGCCGCCTTCGACAAGGCGCGCGCCGGCACCGCCAAGGCGGGCTACACCGACGTGAAGGGCCCCGCCGCGGAGATGCTCCTCAGCGCGCTCGCCTTCGCCAAGAACGGCGAGGCGGTCACCAACTTCCTGGAGACGATGAAGGCCTGGGACCAGCTCAACCCCGGCTGGAACCAGGGCCTCGACGCGGAGGAGATGGGCCACCTGCGCAAGGTCATGGAGGGCTACGCGCAGGGCAGCGAGCAGGCGGCGTTCGTCTTCGGCACGCTCAAGGGCGACGCCCCCAAGGACTGCGCCGCCATCGTCAGCCAGCGCACGTTCCAGGAGATCGAGCCGGAGCTGAAGGCCGACAAGCCCTCGCTCTACGGCTACCCGCTCACCCGCGACCAGGCGGACTTCGTCCTCGGCATCGCCCCGAACCTGAAGGACAAGGCCGCGGTCGAGAAGCTGGTGCGCTGCCTGGGCGCCGCGCAGGCGGTGTTCTCCGAGTCCATGCCCAACCAGTGGACCAACCCCGCGACGCCGTCGAAGACGATGGACCCGGCGGCCTTCGCCCTCTTCGCGCGCGCGGCCAGCGACTACCAGGACCGGGTCGATGCGCAGCCGGACGGGAAGCTGGGCTACGCCGACCTGCTCACCGAGCTGTCCGCCGAGGTGAAGGACCTGCGCAACGCAGTGACCCCGCGGCTCGCGGAGCTGAAGAAGTCCCCGCCCTCGTGGGAGGGCGTGAAGCTCTCGCCCGAGGCTGCGACGTACCTCGAGGGCCAGCTGCGCAGCCACCTCAAGTCGTCGATGAGCGTGGACAACCTCGGGCGCGGGCTCAAGGTCTTCGCCGCCAAGACCGGCGGCAAGGTCGAGGGTGCCGACTTCGCCAAGTTCAAGGCGATGGTCGAGGAGTACAAGGCCGCCTGGCCCAAGCTCCAGACCTTCGACTTCAACAAGCTGGAGCGCATCGCCGCGTTCAAGGTGGAGGGCAAGGAGGTCCCGCTCTGCACGCTGAACGGCCAGAAGGTCGGGCTCGCCGACTTCTACGACACCGTGGCCACCAGCGTCGCCGCGGCCTTCGACCCCAAGACCCTGAAGCAGCCGTGGATGGCCGACCGCTGGGGCTACCGCGCCAAGCAGCTGGTCGAGCTGATGGACGTGGTGGCCGAGCAGGCCGCGCGCGGCGAGGGCCCGGTGGCGCTGCTCGCCAAGGAGAACCCCGGCAAGCGCATCGAGATCCTCGCGACCGGCGCGGACGGCGGCCACGCGCAGCTCCTCTACTCGGTGAAGGACGCGAGCGGGAAGGAACTCTCGCGCTGGGCGCAGGGGTCCGACGGCGCGCTGGCCCGGAACACCGAGTACGTCGAGCCGATCCTGCTGACCGCGACGGTGGGCAAGGACGGCGACCTCAACGCCACCGTGAACAAGAAGATCGACACCCGCCGCTACCCACTGCAGAACCCGTACACCGTGGGCGACAAGGTCGACATCTCCTTCCAGGACTCGACCGTCGAGGAGCTGGCGGTGGAGGGCAAGCCTTTCTCGACCAGGTGGAAGGTGCTGGAGGCGACCATCACCGGCTACGACGCCAAGGGCAACTACACGGTGAAGTACAAGACCCCGGCCGGCGAGGAGAAGACCGAGACGGTCTCGCTCTCCACGCTGCGCAAGGCGAACAACCCGCACTACTTCAACCCCGCGGGGTCGTCGTTCTCCGACGTGTCCATCAACGTGAACACCGACCAGGCGCTGAAGGAGTTCCTGGCCGGCGCCCAGCCGATCATCGACGCGCACCTCGCGCCGGGCACCACCGCCACGCTCACGCCCAAGGAGCTGGCGCGGCGCCAGAAGGCCTGCATCGACGAGCTGATGCACTACGCGGCCACCAAGGTGAAGTACCCGGCCGAGGAGGCGCACGCGACCGACCCTGGCTCGAAGGCCTACTACGACCTGCAGAAGAAGGGCTTCCTCTTCCCGCTCGGCGAACTCGCGAAGATCGAGCGCGGCGTGTGCCGGCACCAGTGCATCTTCGAGCACCTGCTGCTGCAGCAGGCGGGCATCGACTCGCGCCTGGCCTCGGGGTCGGCGAACACCTCCAGCAACGCCTTCCGCGGGTACCACATCTGGACCGAGGTCACGCTGGCGGACAACGAGCGCTACCTCTCGGACCAGACCTGGAGCGACCCGTACGTCCCGCTCTGGTCCGGTGCCTACTCGGTCGACCGCCAGCGGCAGGAGATGTACGACCGCACCGCGCGCTACGACACGGCCATCGTGAACTGACGCGGACCGGGTGAAGGAACGACGCAGGGGGAGTGGGCTTCGGTCCGCTCCCCCTTCGTGCGTCAGGCGCGGCTCTTTCCCACGAGGACCCCGAAGCGCCGGCGGTACTCCCCGGGGGGAAGCCCCATCACCTCCACGAAGACGCGGCGGAAGGCGCCCGGGTCCTGGTAGCCCAGCTCCCAGGCCACCTCGTCGAAGCTCTTCGCCGTCCGCTCGAGCAGCTCCCGGGCCCGCTCGACGCGCAGGAGCTGGACGTAGCCGGTGGGGCTGTGGCCCGTCGCCGCGCGGAAGCGGCGCAGGAACGTCCGTTCGCCCAGGCCCACCCGCTTCGAGAGCGACGCGACCTGCAGCCGCTCGGTGCGGTGGGCCTGGAGCCAGTGCTGCGCCTGCAGGATCGGCCGGTCGCCGTGGTCCAGCACCGGGGCGAAGCAGTCGTAGAAGCGCTGCTCGCGGCCTCCCGGGTCGACGACCCAGTGCCTCGCGACGGCGAGCATGGTCGTGGGGCCGAGGAACCGGCGGATCAGCGCGAGGCCCAGGTCCAGCCAGGCCATCATCCCGCCGGCGGTCACCAGGTCGCCGTCGTCGATGAGCAGCTTCTGGGTGTCGAGCCGCACGTCCGGGAAGCGCTCGGCGAAGTGGGCTCGGAGCCTCCAGTGGGTCGTCGCCGGGCGGCCCGAGAGCAGTCCGGTCGCTCCGAGCAGGAAGGCCCCGGCGCAGACGGAGCAGAGGACGGTCCCCTCGCGGTGGCGCTCGACGAGCCACGCGGCGAGGGCAGGGAGCGCGCCCTCGGGCAGCTCTTCGAGGCTCGGCGGGACGACCACCGCGGCGAGGGGCGCCTCCGGGGCGGGCGGCGCCTGGGCGATGCCTGCCTCGATGATCCGGGGCTCGAGGCGGACGCGGGCGCCGGACTCCTCGGCGGAGTGGCGCGTGCAACCGAAGAGGTCGCGCAGGCCGTAGACGGCCGCAGCCTGCGCCCCCGGGTAGGAGAGGATCCCGATGAGCTCGCTCCTGGGTGTCACCGCTCGCATGAAGCCTCCAGGCGGCGCCGGCCTGATCTCGGTCGGGAGCGCCATGTCCAGCCAGGAGTCTGACAGGTCCGTGAGGTGAGAGGAGTGGCGGAATCGACATGAACTGTGTCGGTTCCGCCACTGCCGCCGTTCGCGTCCGGAACCTAGGTTGCTGCCGAAGCGAAGCCACCTCAGACCCCGAACGGAGTCCCAACATGACGTCCCGAAACCGACCGCAGCTCCTTCTCCTCTCTGCCGTTCTCTGGCTCGGCGCGTGCGCCACCTCGAGCAAGGAGGTCGCCCCGCAGGCCCGGGCGCCGGTGACGGTGCAGCTGATCCGCAGCGCGACCCTCAAGGTGGGCTACGCCGGGAAGACGTTCCTGGTGGATCCGATGCTCTCGGCCCGCGGTGCGATGGACCCGTTCGCGGGGAAGGCGCGCAACCCGACGGTGGACCTCCCGATCCCCGTGGGAGAGGTGATGGCCGGCGTGGACGCCGTGCTGGTGACGCATGCCCATCCCGACCACTTCGACCCGGCGGCCGCCGCGGCGATCCCCAGCGCCTTGCCGGTTTTCATCCAGCCCTCGGATGGCGCTGCGCTGGGGAAGGTGGGCGTCGCGCGAGTCGTGGACGGGCAGGTCGAGTGGGGCGGGGTGACCATTCACCGGACCGGCGGGAGGCACGGCTCCGGCGACATCCTCGAGGCGATGGGCGAGGTCTCGGGCTTCGTGCTGCAGGCCCCGAACGCGCCGACCCTCTACGTCGTCGGGGACTCGGTCTTTGGCCCCGAGGTGGCCGACGCCCTGAAGCGCTTCTCTCCCGACCTCGTGATCACCTTCTCCGGGCGGGCGGTGATCCCAGGGCACGAGGCGACGCCGATCCTCATGGGAGTCGAGGACACGCTGACGGTGCTCCGCACGGCGGCGAAGGCCACGGTGGTGGCCGTGCACCTCGAGTCGCTCGACCACCTGACGGTGACGCGCGAGGCCCTGCGGCGAGGGGCGGACGAAGCCACGATTGCCCCCAGCCGGCTCCGGATTCCTGCGGACGGCGAGACGCTCGTGTTCTGAGGCCGGGTCCGATCGACGAAGGGGGAGCGGGCCGAGGCTCACTCCCCCTTCGCGTCGATGAGCCTGGGATTTCTAGAAGACGACCAGCGCAGCCGGAGCCTCGGGGGCGGGGATCGGTGCAGGAGCCGGAGCCATCGCGGGAGCCGCCGCAGTGGGAGCGACTGTCTCT
>CAZAIE010000076.1:0-13432 GCA_964485035.1 uncultured Myxococcaceae bacterium
TTGGCCATCCGATTCTCCTCAATTCGGTGTCCAAGAAAACCGGGTGCGGATCACGGCCTGAGGGGTTCGCGTTCGATGGCGCTGCGATTGGGGTACATGCCGAGGTTCTTCGGTCAAGGGGGTGGACTTGCACTGAGGCGCCTCGGAATTGTGTGTCGCCCGGTGGGCGGGTTGCTGCCGTATTCTCAAAGGCAGAGTCTGGATCACCAGTGCAACTCATTGGCGGTGAGGTGGTGGCCGGCTTGGCGCTTGAGGATGCCTGTGTGGTGTTCGAGCGCCGGGTCCAGATTCTCACGGGTCGGTTTGGACGTCCGACTGGAATCAATCCGGGATTGTGTGCTTGTGGCGTGGAGGAGCGCTGCAATGGTGGGCAGGGTAGGGCTATTTGGACCCATCGCGGGACCAGGCTTGGGCTGACAGTCACGCGTGACCACCACAAGTGGAGCACAGTCATGGTGATATTCGGAATAGAGAGCGATGTCGGTTCAATCGAGTCCGCTTTGTATCCCGATGGATTGCCCGTCTCGTGGACGCCGCGATGGCGGTGTGCTGAAGACGACCCGCTGTCGTGCGTGGAGCCGGACGAGAATGCCCAGACGACTAATTGAGCGGAGGAACCCCTGAGACGACCGCGGTGCCGCTCGCTGGGACGACGAGAGTCGCCGCGGCGGGCGGGACGTTCGAGCGCCGGAGCTACGGGTACGACGCGCGAGGGAACCGGACGAGCGAGGGCCACGACCAGGGGCTGAGCCCGACGGGACCGCTGTACAACTTCACGTACGCGAGCGGGGCGTGGCAGAAGGACCAGGTGCTGGCGAAGTACGACACGCTGTCGGCGATGCGGCACGACTACAGCTACGACGAGGACGGGAAGGTGACGGAGAAGCGTTGGGCGCTCGGGACGACGGGGCTGCCGACGCACAAGCTGACGTTCTCGTACGGACCGAACGCTGCGTACGACCCGAACACGACGGTGTTCAAGTCGGTGAGCGTGAACGGGGCCTGGTACAGCTACTTCTACGACGCACAGGGGAGGCGAATCCGGAAGGTGTACCCGCAGGGGACGGTCCCGTCGGAGGAGTACTTCTACGCGAACGGGAGCAACACGCTGCTGGAGGACCGAGGGTTCAAGACGACGGCGGAGCTGTCGGCGTACCCGGTGGACGAGTACGTGTGGCTGGACGGGAAGCCGGTGGCGATGATCCGGTCGAAGCACACGTTGAACGGGACGAGCTGGGTGAGGGAGGCGGGTTGGGGGACGGGTGACTGCATGAGGAACGGGGAGCCCGGGAGGTGCGGTGTGCACTTCATCGTGGGGGACTACCTCGGGAAGCCGGTGCTGATGGTGGACGGGCAGGGGAAGGTGGAGGGGAGCGGGGAGTACGAGCCGTTCGGGTACCCGAACCGGGTGTCGGTGAGGGGAGAGACGGCGCACCCGTACACGGACAACCTGACGCAGACGCTGGCGACGTTCACGCAGCCAGCGCTGGGGCACCAGCTGCAGGTGAGGGCGAAGTACCACTACGTGGAGACGGAGGCTGGGTACGACTACGTGAAGTTGACGGACACGAGTGGGAACCAGCTTGGGACGGCGCTGTCCGGGCAACTGGGGTCGGTGTGGAGCGGGTGGGTGAACGTGCCGGCGAACGGGCAGGTGCAGGTGCGGTTCACGTCGGACTACTCGGTGTCGTACTTCAACGGGGAGGAGCGAGAATTCTGTTCAGCCACGGTGGCGTGCATGTGCTACCGCCGACCTGATGCTGGCCTGTGACTGTCGTGGTGTTGGGTGAAGCCAGGAATCTGGATTGGACTTGCGCTCGTGATCTTGCCCTTCGCGGCGCAAGCGGATTCGTTCACGGTTCCCCCGCAGACCCACGAGTACGTCTCCCCCAACAAGTCCTTCCGACTCCGCGTGGAGGTGCTTCCACCGAGCCCAAACTGGGCGTACGGCGAGCCGGGTCGAATGGTGGTCTGCGGGGGGCGATGCCGAGACCTGTCGGTTCGAGCGACCCTTCGTGCAAGCACGCGGGTGAAGCCTCTGTGGTCCATGCAGTTTCCGATGGTTCCCGTAGATGTCCTCGTAGCGGACGACGGCAGCGTCGCGACCCTGGATGAATGGGAGACACCGGGCGTAGGCCAGAACGTGGTCGTGCTCTTCGGTCCCGATGGGCGGCTCCTGCGCAGGCATTCGCTCGAGGATCTGCTCGTGCCCGAGGAACTCGCTCTGGTCCCCCGGTCGGTCACCTCTCGGCAGTGGGAGCCCGAGGCGCGGTTCGACCTCTCGAAGGGTGTGCTCTTCGTGACTGCACGCCTCTGCGGCCGACGCACGAATCCCTGTCCGACGAAGGAGCTGCAGCTCTCCTTCCGCACTGGCGAACTCCTCAACCGGTCGCCTTCCGGCCGCGAGTACCACGCGCTCATCATCCGCCGGTTCGAGGCGGCCCAGGACGACGAGGCACGCGCGATGGTCGCCCGGTTGTTGATCGAGCAGACCGACCCCTCTCTGGCCCCGTTCTGGATGAAGGTCCTCGGTCGGCCAGGCCTCGATGGCACGCTGCTCTACTTCGCCATGCAGGGAATCGAGAACACCGGGTCCGAGTCCGATTTCCAGACGCTCGAGAAGCTCTTCGCAGGGCGACAGCAGTGGATTCGCGACTGGGTGGTGCACCAGCGCGACCTTCGAGTGCGCGGGCGTGCTGTCCAGGGTCAGTAGGGTCAGCCCGGCGCGACTCAGCGAGCGCGGGTCCGGTACTGCTCGACGATCGCTCGCGCCTTGGCGGCGGAGGGTGGTCGGGGTCCGGGCGAAGGTCTCGTAGTGGTGGGCGCCCTGCTCGAGGGTCAACCGCCCGGCCATGTCCGTCTTGACGCCTATGCTGCGGACCGGAACACTCGCGGTCTCTCCAGGGGGATGCATGAACCCGAAGTCCGACGCCGTCGTCCGTGCCGCCCACGTCATCGCGCCCCAGAGCGAGAAGCTGGACCGCGAGGCGATCGTCCGCTCCTTCGTGGACATGGGGCACCTGCAGCGGCTGCGCAACCACACCGCGCAGTACGTCGAGGGACGCCGCGGCACCGGCAAGACGCACCTGCTCTCCTACTTCTGCGAGTGCGTGAACGGCAACGTCGCGCAAGACCACGAGGTGGCGGTCTTCGTGGACGCGCGAGCCCTCAAGCTCGAGGACGCGGGCACCGACGAGAGCACGCCCCGCCACCAGGCGAAGGTCCTCTACCGCGAGTTGGTGCTGGCGCTGATGCGCGGCCTCGAGTCCTTTGCCGCGGCGGCGCTGTGGCAGGGCGGGGTGCGCGGCGCGCTCGACCGCCAGGCGAAGCGCTCGCGTGAAGCACTGCAGGAGCTGGAGAAGGTGGTGACGCTGGGGCTCGCGCGTCCGGTCGCGGCGGCGAAGAAGCGGGAGGAGGCGGACTCGCTGCAGAGCCGGGCCGGCGGCGCCGACCTCTCGCTGGGGCTGGACCCGGCGAAGCTGCTGGACGGCCGTGCCTCGGTGAAGGCGGGCGTCGAGCAGAAGGCCTCGCGCCACGCGGTGGTGGAGCAGCAGTTCGAGTACCGGGTCGCGTACGCCGAGGTCGCCCGGGCGCTGGAGCAGTTCCTGGAGATCAACGGGCTCGTGCGCTGCTACGTGGTCATCGACGAGTGGTCGTCCATCCCGCGCGCGGTGCAGCCCTGGTTCGCCGAGGCCATCAAGCGCAGCTTCTTCCCCAGCCCGCGGCTGGTCCTCAAGGTCGGCACGCTGCCCTTCCAGACCCGCTTCGGGACGCTCGAGGAGGGCAAGGGCGACGGCGAGCGCATGACCGTGGGCTTCGAGCGCAACGGCGACATCTTCCAGGGCCTGGACCTCGACGACGACCTGGTCTTCGTGAAGAACCCGGAGCGGTCGCTCGCGCTCTTCCGCTGCCTGCTGCACAACCACCTCACCTACGCGCTGGAGAAGACGGGTGGGGCGCCCAAGCAGCCCACCTCGGCCGAGGCGATGGTGGACGCCTTCTTCACCGAGAAGGCGTTCCCTCGGCTGCTGGCCTACGCGCACGGGAACGCGCGCGACTTCCTCACCCTGTTCCGCAAGAGCTTCCTCTACTTCCGCGACGGCTCGGCCGACCAGATCGGCACGCCGCATGTGGATCGCGCCGCGAAGGACTTCGCGCTGGAGAAGCTGGACGGCATCAAGGAGCACGCCGTGGCCTACGCGTGCTTCAACGACATCGTGAGTCGGGTGCTGCACGCCCAGAAGTCCAACGGCTTCCTGGTGGATGCGGACCTGGCCTCGAACGAGACCCTGCTGTTCCTGGTGCACAACCGCGTGCTGCACGTCTGGGACCGCAGCTACTCGTCCCCGAACCACGCCGGGAAGCGGTTCCTGGTGCTCTCCATCGACTTCTGCCTGCTCTCGGACCACCTCAAAGCGCCGAACTACCGCAAGATCTTCGAGGCGTTGCCGCTGCCCATCGGAGCAGCAGCGCCGGCGGCGAAGGAGAAGAAGGGCGAGAAAGCGGAGAAGACCGGGCAGCGCAAGCTTGCGGCGCTGGCGGCGCCCGACAAGCGGATGGTGCGCTACCAGGTGCTCCCGGCGTCATTCTTCGAGCGTGCGCCAACCACCCAGCGTTGTGCCCAGTGCGACGGGAGCTTCTCCATCGAGCACCCGATCGCCCGGAAGCACCGACTGTGTCCGCTGTGTGGCGAGGCGCTCCCGGCCTGAGGCGGGCCGAGCGCCTCGCTGCCCTCAGCGGATGTTGGCGATCGAGTTCTTGGCAGCCTCGTGCCTGGCACGCATCACGTTCGAGAGCACCGAGAACCTCGGGGATGAGAGCGCATGCTGCAGCGCCAGGTACTGCATGTTGGACGCCTGCTGCGCCGCGAGCAGCTCGAGCGCCTGGGCGTGGGCGTGGGCAGAACCCGAGGGCCCTCCCGCGGTCGCTGGCCGCTCGAGCCGCTGCTGGAACGAGGAGGGACTGGCGGTGGTCGGAGGACTGGCCGCCGTCGAGGGAACGGCAGGCGGGACGAGCCCGCCGACACGGTTGCTGAAAGCCATGGGCACACCTGGCAAAGAAGGTCAGGCCTGGCCGCGCAGTTGCGCGAGCCGGTCAGGCTCCCGGAGCCACAGCCCCGGAGAGCGCCTCGACCTCAACCTCTTGGGACGTGCCAGATGTCCTTCGATGCCCCCAAGTGTGTCGCAGCGACTGCGTGGCACCGAGAGCGGGACTGCGGTGCTGGTGGGACTGCATCCGGCAGGGGGGAACTCGCCTCATCACCGTTCTCGGGCTCAGCCTGGGATTCGGCGTGGGTCTCGGTGCAGGCGGCCGACTCCGTGACGAAGCCGTGCCCGACGACCTGCGCCAGGCCGAACAAGCAGACGAGCAGGGTGGCGAGCCACGCGTTCATTCCAAGAAAGAGTATCCCGGGAACGCCCCCGCCAGTTGCGTGGGGCAGGGAAACATCGAGAGACGACAGAGGCCGCTGTGCGCCTCCTTCGCTACCTCACCCCGGTGGGGAACACGAACTTCTCGGGGTCGATCGAGCGGAACCACTGCAGGGTGACGCTCTTGCCTTCCTCGTACCCCGCGACCCGGAACGCCGCGTACTGCCGAGTGGTCGTGTCGACGTTGCGCACCAGGTACACGTGATCCTGGAACGCGGGGACGTGGTCGTGCGTCGCGTAGAGCCCGGTCCCGTACTTCTCCAGGTCGATGGTCTCGGGGATGTGCTCCATCGCGATGGGGCCGAGGTCGACGATCCACGAGACGTCGTCGGTCACGCTGTTCACCCGGAAGGTGTCGCCGCCGTCGAAGATGACGTCCCAGTTGTTGTTCACGAGCGGGTCGTCCACCACGGTCGCGTACTTGAAGCTCACGTGTGCCTTCGCGAACGCCTCGGCGCTGGTGTACGGCGAGAGGGTCACCAGCCCCGATTGGGCGACCACCGCCGTCGTCCGTTCCTGGGGGGCGCACTCCGGACAGATCGGCGAGTCGTTGCAGGCGGCCAGGGCGGGCAGGGCCAGGACAAGGAGGAGCGCGGTACGCAGGGCCATGACTTTCCTCTGTTTTGTCGCCCGGAATCGGTGCTCGGCGACGAACATCAGGTTGGTTGCCACAGCTTGGAAAACCGATCACGCCGCCGGTGTTAAGCTTCCGGCACACGACTCGGAGGTGACCGATGGTGCGAGCCCTGGTTCTCGGAGCGGTCCTGCTGGTCCCCGGTCTGGCGATGGCCGCCCAGGCCCCCAAGCCGGTCCACATCTCCATCGACGACGGCGAGGTCCTCACCGGCGCGACCCTACGACCGGACGCCTCCGACATCACCGTCCGCCAAAGCGCCAAGCACTCCTCGGTGCTCCGTCTGCGCTCGAGCTTCAGCGAGAAGGTCCTGCGGTCGGTCTCGGAGCTGTAGGCCTCGACCCAAGACCTCACCGGGGGACGACATGGCCACGATCCTCACGCTCACGGCGAACACGCTGGTGGACTGCCTCACCACCGGTCCGGTCCGCATCGGGAAGGTCAACCGCGTCGAGCGGTTCGACCTGGCTGCCGGGGGCAAGGGCCTGAACGTGGGCCGGCTCCTGGTCGCGCTCGGACACAAGGTCATCGCCGCGGGCTTCGCCGGTGGCTGGTCGGGGCGCCTGCTCGAGGGGATCGTCCGGGAGGCGGGGATGGACCCGCTCCTCATCACCACCCGCGCCCGCACCCGCATCGGCTTCAACGTCCAGGGTCACGAGGGCAACATCGCCTTCCTCGAGAACGGCTTCGCGGTCGAGCCGGCAGAGGTCTCGACCCTGGTAGACGCCGTCACCGCGCGCCTCGGGGTCGTCCAGCTCGTCCTCGTCTCCGGTTCGGTCCCCGACGCCTCCTGCGTCGACCTCTACTCGCGTGTCCTCGACCGCTGCGCCGACGCGGGCGTCCCGTGCTGGCTCGACGCCTACGGTCCGGCGATGGAGAAGGCCCTCGGAAACCCCAGGCGTCCGCAGCTCGCCAAGGCGAACAAGGACGAGTTCCAAGGCGGGGACGGCTGGAACCACTGCCCCGAGGTGCACGTCACGGACGGGCCCCACGAGATCCTCGTCCGGACCCCCGAGGCTGAGTTTGCCGTGCGCCCGCCCCGGCTCGAGGAGCGCAGCTCGATCGCCAGCGGGGACTGTTACTTCGCCGGCCTCGCTCACGCCCGCCTCTCGGGAATGGACGTGGAGGACCAGCTCCGCTTTGCTGCCGCCGCTGGGGCGGCCAACGCGGCGCTGGGGGCCACGGGACGCATCGGGCTCGACCACATCAAGGAGTGGGTCGACCGCGTCGCCGTTGCGCAGGTGGACTGACCTCTGTCACAACCTTCGATGGCAGGCCCTTTCGGGCTGCCGAGACGGCGCGCGGGGAAAGCCCCGATCGGGCCTAAGGCCAGGACTACGCAACGTTTTTTTTGCGTTTTCCTGTCCCGACGCTAGACTGCTCGCCCGTGTAGCTCGCTGTAGCAGACGCGCCCGCCCCGAGTGCAATGTCCGGGTCGCGTAGAGAATCCTTCCCGCGGCCAGAACGGCCGACCTTCAGAGGGGTTGGAACCCCATGGCTGAACAACTGAGCATGTTCGCGACCAAGGAAAAGGAAGTCAGGCGTCGGAAGCGGGGCGGGAACTCCACCGGCAACGGCGGCGACGGCGGCAGCGGAGGGGGCGGGACCATCCCGGCCCCGCTCCACGAGGAGGCCCGCAGGCGCTACCTCAACTACGCGCTCTCGGTCATCACCTCCCGCGCGCTCCCCGACGTGCGCGACGGCCTCAAGCCGGTGCAGCGGCGCATCCTCTACGGGATGTTCCACGACCACCACCTCACACACGAAGCCAAGTACCAGAAGTGCGCCAAGGTGGTCGGCACCATCATGGGCCAGTACCACCCGCACGGGGACACGGCCATCTACGACGCGATGGTCCGCCTGGCCCAGGACTTCTCGCTGCGCTACCCGCTGGTGGACGGCCACGGCAACTTCGGCTCGCTCGACGGCGACTCTGCGGCGGCCATGCGCTACACCGAGTGCCGCCTCGCGGGCCTGGCCTCGGAGCTGCTCACCGAGCTGAAGAAGCGCACGGTGGACTACCGGCCCACCTACGACGGCTCCAACACCGAGCCCATCGTCATCCCCGCCCGTGTCCCGCAGCTGCTCATCAACGGGTCCACCGGCATCGCCGTGGGCATGGCCACCAACATCCCGCCGCACAACCTGGGCGAGGTGGTGGACGCGCTGCTCGAGCTCATCGCCAACCCGAAGCTCGAGACCAAGGACCTGGTCAAGCGGGTGAAGGGCCCCGACTTCCCGACTGGCGCGCAAATCCTCAACTCCAAGGCCGAGCTCCGGGAGATCTACGAGCAGGGGCAGGGCGCCATCCGCATCCGCGGAGAGTGGGAGCTGGAGGACGTCAAGCGCGGCGGCCAGCAGATCATCATCACCTCCATCCCCTACACGGTGAACAAGAGCACCCTGGTCCAGAAGATCGGCGACCTGGTGCGCGAGCGGAAGCTGCCGCCCCTGGTGGACGTGCGCGACGAGTCGACCAGGGAGGTGCGCATCGTCCTGGAGATCAAGCGGGACGCGGACGCCGAGATGGTGATGGCGTTCCTCTTCAAGCACACCCCGCTGCAGTGCAACTTCAACGTCAACATGACGTGCCTGGTTCCTACCGACAACCCGGAGGTGGGCAGCCCGGACCGGCTCGACCTGAGGGCGATCCTCGAGCACTTTCTTCAATTTCGATTCAAAATCGTGACCCGCCGGCTGGAGTTCGAGCTCGGGGAGATCAAGAAGCGGCTGCACATCCTCGAGGGCTTCGAGAAGGTCTACGACGCGCTCGACGAGATGATCCGCATCATCCGCAAATCGGACGGGAAGGAGGACGCGGCGAAGAAGCTCATCGCCCGCTTCCGGCTCGACGCGGAGCAGGTCGACGCCATCCTGGAGATGAAGCTCTACAAGCTGGCGCGCCTGGAGATCCTGGTCATCCAACAGGAGCTGAAGGAGAAGCGCGCCGAGGCGAACCGCCTTGCCGATTTGCTCAAGGGCTCAGACAGGATGCGAGACCCGAAGTCGGCCAAGCGCCTGGGCTTGGTCCGCGACGAGCTCGCCGAGGTGAAGAAGCTGTACGGCGACAAGCGGCGCACGCAGATCGGCGGCAAGGTCGAGGAGATCGAAGTCGACGAGGAGGCCTTCATCAGCGACGAGGACGCGCACATCGTGCTCACCCGCGACGGCTGGGTGAAGCGCCTGCGCGAGGTGAAGGACCCGTCCTCCACGCGCCTGCGCGAGGGCGACGAGGTGATGGCGGTCCTGGCCGGCTCGCTGAAGTCCAACGTGGTCTTCTTCTCCAACCACGGCGCGGCGTACGTCACCCGCTTCAACGACATCCCTGCGTCCACCGGCTACGGCGACCCGGTCCAGAAGTTCTTCAAGTTCGACGACGGCGAGAAGGTGGTCTCCGCGCTCTCGCTGGACGCGCGGCTGAAGCGCCCGGAGAAGATGTTCGCGCTCACCCGCCGCGGCTACGGGCTGCGCTTCGCGCTGGAGGCCCACACGGAGGTCTCCACCCGCGCTGGCCGGCTCTACGCCCGCCGCGCCAAGGACGACGAGATCCTCGGGGTGGTGCCGGTGACCGACAAGGACTTCGTCGCGGCCATCACCGAGAAGAGCAACGCGCTCATCTGCATGGCCAAGGAAGTGAACGAGCTGGCCGGCCCCGGCCGCGGCGTGACGGTCATCAAGGTCTCGCCCGACGACCACGTCTTCGCGTTCCTCTGCACCCGCGACCGCGAGGCGACGCTCGAGTTCGAGACGGAGAAGGGCAAGAAGATCGAGCTGCGCGTGGGGCGCTACGAGATCGGCTCGCGCGGCGGCCGCGGACGCCCCTTCTTCCGCACCGACAAGATCAAGCAGCTGGTGACCAAGACCATCGCCTTCGTGCCGCTGCCGGGCAGCGAGCCGGCGAAGGGCGCGAACGGCGCCAGCGGGAAGAACGGCGAGTCGAAGTAGGCGTGCGGTGAGGCAGTCTCCCGGGGCGCGCCCCGGGCGTGAGGCAGAGGTACTCGACCATGGCAGCCAAGAAGAGCAGCTACACCGGGAAGGACATCCAGGTCCTCGAGGGGCTCGAGCCGGTCCGCAAGCGCCCCGCGATGTACATCGGCGGCACCGACGCCAACGGGTACCACCACCTGCTCTGGGAGATCGTCGACAACTCGGTCGACGAGGTGATCAACGGGTTCGCGACGACCATCGAGGTGCGCCTGCACAAGGACGGCACCACCATCAGCGTCGACGACGATGGCCGCGGCATCCCCGTGGACATCATGCCCAAGTTCAAGAAGCCGGCCTTGGAGATCATCCTCGGGACGCTGCATGCGGGCGGCAAGTTCGAGCAGGGCAACTACATCCACTCGGGCGGCCTGCACGGCGTGGGCTCGTCGGTGGTGAACGCGCTCTCGACGACGCTGGTGGCCACCGTGAAGCGCGACGGGAAGCGCTACGAGCAGACCTTCGCCAAGGGCAAGGTGACGAGCAAGCTCAAGGTGCTGGGGCCCGCCCGCGGCACCGGCACCTGCATGACCTTCCAGCCCGACCCGGAGATCTTCGGGGAGAAGCTGAAGTTCGACGTGGAGACCATCCGCGAGCGCCTGGAGGCGAAGAGCTACCTGCACAAGGGGCTCTCCATCGTCTTCGTGGACGAGACCGCGGAGAAGCCGGCCAAGGAGACCTTCAAGCACGACGGCGGCATCTCCGAGTACCTGCAGAAGGTGGTGGCCGAGCGCGGCAAGCCCACCGTCCCCACCGGCACGCCGCACTTCTACTACGCCAAGGACAACGGGGTGCGGCTGGAGCTGGCGCTGGTGTGGACGGAGTCCACCGACGAGCACGTGCGCAGCTACGTGAACGGCATCCCCACCCCCAACGGCGGCACCCACGAGAACGGGCTGCGCTCGGCGGTGGTGAAGGCGGTGCGCAACTTCATCGAGACGCACAGCCTGACCCCCAAGGGCGTGACCCTGACCGCAGAGGACATCCGCGAGGGCATGACCGCCATCCTCTCGTCGTACGTGGTCGAGCCGCAGTTCCAGGGCCAGACCAAGAGCCGCCTCAACAACCCAGAGGTGGCGAGCCTGGTGGACAACGTCATCCGCCCGGCGCTGGAGAACTGGCTCAACGACAACAGGAACCTGGCCGAGTCGGTGCTGGCGCGCATCATCCTCGCGGCGCGCGCCCGCGAGGCGAGCCGGGCAGCCGCGTCGGCCGTCACCCGCAAGTCGGCGGTGAGCCACAAGCTCAACCTCCCCGGCAAGCTCGCCGACTGCTCCTCCACCGACCCCGCCGAGAGCGAGCTGTTCCTGGTCGAGGGCGACTCCGCAGGCGGCAGCGCCAAGCAGGGGCGCGACCGCAAGACGCAGGCCATCCTCCCGCTGCGCGGCAAGGTGCTGAACGCCGAGCAGGCCTCGCTGGACAAGGTCTCGAACAACAAGGAGCTCACCGACATCGTCAGCGCCCTGGGCTGCGGCATCGGCCCGGACTTCGACCTCGAGAAGCTGCGCTACGGCAAGGTCTTCCTGCTGATGGACGCCGACTCCGACGGCCACCACATCTCCACGCTGCTCTTGACGTTCTTCTACCGGCACCTGAAGGGGCTCATCTCCGCGGGCTGCGTGCACATCAGCCAGCCCCCGCTCTTCAAGATCGAGGTCGGCAAGGAGGTCTACTGGGCGCTCGACGAGGCGGACCGGGACCGCATCCTCAAGGAGAAGGTCAAGGGGAACGCCAAGCCGAACATCATGCGCTTCAAGGGCTTGGGCGAGATGAGCCCGGAGCAGCTCCAGAAGACCACCCTCGACCCCGCGAGCCGGGTGAGCCTGAAGGTGCAGATCGCCAACGAGCTGGAGACGGACCGCGTCATCAACGACCTGCTCGGCCGCGACGTCTCGGCGCGCTTCAAGTTCATCATGGAGCGCGCCGGCGAGGTGAAGGAGCTGGATGTCTGAGCGTCGGGCCGTGGGCCGATGAGCTGGGTCGTCCTCGCGGTCGTCTCCGCGGTGCTCCTGGGGCTCTACGACGTCGGCAAGAAGGCGTCGCTGGACCACAACGCCGTGCTCCCGGTGCTGTTCGGCTGCAGCCTCGCCGGCGCGGCGCTGGCACTGGTGGTCGCCGCGCTCGGCACGCTCGCGCCGGAGAAGGCGGCGGCCTTCGGGCTGTCGCTCGTGCCGCTGGACGGCCGGGCGCACGCGCTGGTGGCGGCCAAGGCCAGCATCGTCACCGGCTCCTGGGTCTGCACCTTCTTCGCGCTCAAGCACCTGCCCCTGTCGCTCGCCGCGCCCATCCGCGCGAGCGCGCCGGTGTTCGTGGTGCTGGGCGCGGTGCTGCTCTTCGGGGAGCGGCCCACGGCGCAGCAGTGGGCGGGCATCGGGACCATCGGCCTTGCGTACTGGGCCTTCTCGGTGCTGGGACGCGCCGAGGGCATCTCGTTCACCGGGAACCGCAGGGTGTGGCTCCTGCTGCTGGGCACGCTGATCGGCGCGGGGAGCGGGCTGTACGACAAGCACCTGGTGCAGGGCGAGCGGCTGCACCCGGTGACCATGCAGTTCTGGGCCACGCTCTACAACGCGGTGCTCCAGGGGCTGCTGGTCGCCTTCGCCTGGTGGCCGCGGCGGGCCGCGACCACTCCGTTCCGCTGGCGCTGGAGCATCCTCTCGGTGGGCGTGCTGCTGCTGGTCGCCGACTTCGCCTACTTCCGGGCCCTGGCGCTCCCCGCCGCGCTGATCTCGGTGGTGTCGATCATCCGGCGCTCGAACGTGGTGGTGAGCTTCGCGGTGGGGACGGTGCTGTTCCGCGAGCAGAACCGGCTGCCCAAGGCCGGCGCGCTCGCGGGGATGCTGGTGGGGCTGGGGCTCTTGCTCGCCTGAGCTACTTCTTGGCTGGCTTCTCGAAGGGCTTCGCGGCCGGAGCGGCGGCGGGGGCCGCGGCCGGGGCGGCGTTCAGCTTGCGGATGACCTCGTTGGTGATGTCGGCGGCGGGCGGCGCGTAGACCAGGCTGCCGTTCTTCTCCAGCACGTAGCTGATGCCCTCCTCCTGGGCGATCTGCGCGACGACGCCTGCGGCCTGCTTCAGCAGCTTCGCGATCTCCTCGGACTCGCGGGTCTGGAGGTTCTGCTGCTCCTTGGCGAAGGACTCCTGGAGCTGGAGCAGCTTGAGCTGGAGCTCGTGCTGCTTGGCCTTGAGCGCCTCGGGGGCCAGCGTCTTCTCCTGCTTGTCCAGGTCGGAGCGCAGCCGGCGCAGCTCGTCCTGCCGGGCCTCCAGGTCCTTCTGCTTCTTCTCGAACTCCGTCCGGAGCCGGTTCTTGGCCTGCTTGCCGCCCTCGCTCTCGTGGATGGCGCGCTGGAGGTCGACGTACGCGAACCGGGTCTCGGCGGCGGCGGCG